>NZ_JADBUE010000367.1:0-7313 GCF_020245805.1 Microcystis sp. M179S2
CCCGCTTGGGATTTACTTCGAGAAGCCCAAAATCGCTGAAACCCAGATAGATCAAGGAAAATCATAAATCGAGGTTAACCCTTTGTCCCGTAATGGTTTGAGCCTTTTTTGCTGACCGAAAACGCCTAAGTCCCACTAGCTGATAATCGGGTCTGATGACACCATTGTTACTCCGGTTTGAGTTCAGGATACTTCCAGATTTAGAATATCAGGGCTTGTCCCTAGTTTCTCTTTTTCTTTTTAGGGCGCTTTGCGTCCTTCAGGAGCTGATAACTGAGAGGTGCGCCACTGGAAGTTCTTAAGTGCTATATTAAAGATCAAGAAAAGCCGTCGTAAAACGACGGGGTTTTAACCCAAATTTTCGATAAACAAAATTTATGGGCGACTTTTTTGATAACGTGAGCCGTTACCCCCGCTATCTGATTAGCTTTAGTTTAGGGATTTTCTTCGCCTTTTTCGGCTGGTTGGCCCCTTTATTAAAAAATCCCCTCACAGCGATCGCACTTGTAGGCTTTCTAGGGGGGACTTTCGCCTTTCTTTATTTCACCCTCAAAGCCATGCTCGGATTAGCTTGATACAATGGTAAGGGTTTCGCTGTTCTTAGGGGACGAAAATTATGGCTAACGATCGTCGAGTATCTCGCGTCTCCTCGCTAATTAAGCGCGAGGTCAGCCAAATGTTATTAATGGAAATTAAAGATGATCGGGTCGGTGCCGGTATGGTTAGCGTTACCGATGTGGATCTCTCCCACGACCTGCAACACGCTAAAATTTTTGTGTCTATCTACGGCAACGAAGATGCAAAGGCCGAAACTATGGCCGGTTTAAAAGCTTCCGCAGGATTCGTCCGGCGTGAACTTGGTCAACGCATCCGTCTCAGACGTACCCCCGAAGTGGTCTTCCTAGAAGATTCTTCCCTCGAACGCGGCGATCGAATGTTACACCTTCTTGATCATATTAAAAGCGATCGACCCCCAGAAGATGACGATTCCGCTATCAGTGACCAGTGAACAGTGATCAGTAGAGGATAACTAAATTTAGACAACACTGGGAACTTAAAACTTAAACCTGATAACTGATAACTGATAACTGATAACTGATAACTGAATAGTGAGCGATCGCATTTTATCCCTAAAAGAACGTATTGGTCAGATGATAGTAGTCCGCGCTTCCGGCTATCTCTTTGACCAACAAATCCGCTATCCTGCTTGGGAACCCCTCAACGCTACCCTAAAACATTGGTTAGAAACCCTCCACCTCGGTGGGGTGATTCTCTTAGGAGGCAGCGCAGCCGAAATCGCTCTCCGTAGCCAACAATTACAAAGTTGGTCCAGCGATAATCCTCTCCTCATCGCCGCCGATATCGAGGAGGGAGTCGGCCAAAGGTTTTCCGGCGCTACTTGGTTCCCCCCCCCGATGGCTTTAGGAAAAATAGCCGAAAAAAGCTTGACAAAAGCCACAGAATATGCTAAGGAAATGGGAGCAATTACCGCTAAGGAAGCACTAGCGATCGGGATTAACTGGATTTTAGCCCCAATTGTCGATGTGAACAATAATCCCGACAATCCGGTTATCAATATTCGTTCCTTCGCTGAAACTCCTGAAATCGTCGCTAATCTAGCTCAAGCTTTTATTTTAGGGGCGAATTCCTATCCAGTTTTGACCACGGCCAAACATTTTCCCGGCCACGGTGACACCAGCAATGACTCCCATCTCGATCTTCCCATCATCAACCACGATCATGATCGCCTAGAAGCGATCGAATTACCGCCCTTTCAAGCGGCGATCGAGTCAGGGGTTGATAGTATTATGTCAGGCCATCTGTTAATTCCCGCTTGGGATGCCGAATTTCCCGTCACTCTTTCCTCGAAAATTCTCGGGGAAAAACTGCGCCAAAATCTCGGTTTTCAGGGTTTAATCGTCACTGATGCCCTGATTATGGGAGGAGTGACTAAAATTGCCAGTGCTGCCGCCATAGCAGTGAGGGCGGTACAGGCGGGGGCTGATATACTGTTAATGCCTCCCGATCCGATCGAAGCGATCGAAGCGGTGTATAGTGCCGTGCAAGCGGGTACAATTAGCGAAGCGAGAATTAATGATTCTTGGCAACGTATTCAACGAGCAAAAGAGAAATTGGGGCAAAGACAGCCATCCTTAGAATCCTTAAGCAGTTTAGCGGCACCGCAAGCTCTAGAGATTGTCAGCGATATTTTAAAAGATTCCCAAACAGTTAGCGCTAATTTACCCATTAAAGCCACTCAAGGCCGCAATTTAATCATTATCGATGATTTACTCAACTGTGACTTTCTCGATCGCTCTTGTCCGGCGGTGACAATGCCCCGACAATGGGGTTATCAAACCCAAATAATCGACCGTAGCACCTTTAATCAGTCCCTCGTCTCTCCAGAAACAACTCTCCTACAAGTATTCATCCGTGGTAATCCTTTTCGGGGTAGTGCCGGATTAGGGGAGGAAACGAAAGCTATCTATCAAGATTTGCTGAAAACCGGACAAATTCAAGCATTGATTATTTATGGTAGTCCCTACGTTTTCCAGTGGTTTCGTCAACAAAGCGGAGAAATTCCCCATCTTTTCAGCTACGGACAACAACCAAGCGCCCAAAAAATTGCCCTAGAAACTATTTTTGAGTGGCCCACTAGCGGCGAAAATCAGACCGATACTTTCGTTTAAGGGCAAAAATTGCCTAGTAACCATTGGGCAATGCGATCGGAGGCACCAGCCGATCCCATTCTCTGACGACCATTAACGGCGATTTCTTGCCACTGTGGGGGATTTTGTAATAAATATTCTAACTTGTCTGCTACTGACTCGGCACTATCGCCTAAGAGAATTGAACAGCCTAATAAACGCTGTTGCAGTTCGGCAAAATGGCCAGTAAACTGTGGTCCAGATCCCGCAATCGTGATCGCCGGTTTACCCAAACCGACGAACTGTTCCGTGGCAGTTCCCGCCATGGCGATCGCTAGATGGCAACGGCCTAAATATTCGGCGTAATCCCTTTGAGAAATAGTTATAAATACCTCTTGACAAATAAACTTATTTGTGCTATGTTCTCGCCAACCCCGGGAAATTAAAGCAGCCGTAAAAGATTCCGGGGGGAGAGAAGGAGCGATCGCCGCCAAAAATTCCAGCTTATAATCGGGAAAACGTCCGATCATGGCCGCTACAGCTGCGAGAATTTGCTGCCAATTGTGGAGAGATTCGGGAAAGCGCGAACCGGGTAGCAGCAGAATATTTAGGCAATCTTGGGGAAAATCGCCCGTTATCGAGGGTAAAAGGTCATCCATCATCGGATTACCCCCATCGACAACGGGAATTGACCACTGTTGTAAAATTTTGCTAGTTAAACTATCCCGGGGAAAAACCCCCCGACAGCGAGGATGAGCCATTAACCAGCGTTCCCAAGGATAATAATAGGAACCCCAGAGGCGATCGATCATCGAGCTACTATCTAACCATCCCTGCTCATCCCGGAGATAGTATTCCGATTTAGCCGTTCCCACAAAAGCATAATCCCTCTCGCTCAACCAAGCAAGGGCCAGGGGTAAGATATCTCCCACCGCGACAATTTTTCCCCCTTCTTGGCCCCAATTTCTGACCAGACGGTATTGACGGGAGGTTAATCCTAATAATCCCTCCCGTAGATCTCGCCATAATTGTTTCGCATCCCTGGTGATAAAACCCCCAGAGGGCATTTTTTGACCTCGATCGAGAAGGGGAATCCCCAGACGAGTATAAGCATAACCGTTACCCACTAGGGGTAAAGCAGTAATATCCGGACAGTGGGGAGATGATTGCAGTCTTTTAATAATCCGGATCGCGATCTCGTCTTCACCGTGGCCATTACTCAAAAATAATAATTTCACTTTTTTTCTTAACTTCTGGCTTAAAGTCCTAAACTTCGGTTGTTTTATTGCCTTCGACCCTAGACAATGCTGATGGTTAGGGAACAATCAATTTTATAAAAGCAGTTAACCAACTCCCATTTAGTCTAATCTACCAGAAGGTTTCGCCGATCGCCTATCTCTGCCCTGATAGCGACCATTTGACCAAAGGTTAAGACTAAGAGATAAGAGATTAGTTTAACTGCTTCTATTTTTCTCGATCAAAAGACCAAATTTGGCCCCCCAGAGCCAAGAAGGTCAGAAACCTGCTCTGATCGCTATATTAGAATCAAGTGATTAATTGGCATCCTAACGGGAAAAAATGATTATCGACTTATCCGATCGAGAAGCTACTGTCAATTTAGGGGAAAAACTGGGGCAAACCTTGGCCTCTGGCAGTGTAATTTTATTAAAAGGCGATTTGGGAGCGGGAAAAACCACCTTAGTACAGGGAATTGGCCTAGGATTGGGCATTCAAGAGCCTATAGCTAGTCCTACCTTCACCCTCGTTAACGAATATAACGAAGGCCGCCTTCCTTTGTATCATTTGGATTTGTATCGTTTGCAGGGTCAAGATATCGAGGCCCTGTACCTAGAAAATTATTGGCAGGGAATTGAGGTAGATTTAGGGATAGTGGCGATCGAATGGTCAGAACGTTTAACTTTTTTGCCAGAAAATTATCTAGAGATTACTTTACTCGATCGAGGCGAGCAAGGACGACGAGCGCTGCTCAATTTTGTCGGTGGGGACGAAAAAAATAGCGACCCCACAGGAATCGCTATCAGCACTTGACTTTTGAAGCAATCAAACTTTAGCGGTAACTTTCCACTTATTCTCTAACTTGTCTTTCTTCTAAAGTTTCTTCAAAGAAACTATTGTAGAGGAAACCCGCCGCCACGGCCCCAACAATGGGAGCAATCCAGAATAACCATAATTGACCAACGAGAGCTATATTACCGCATAAAAGAGCAACACCGGTACTACGAGCGGGGTTAACGGAGGTATTGGTCACGGGAATGCTAATTAAGTGAATTAAGGTCAATCCTAAACCAATAGCGATGGGAGCAAAACCGGCCGGAGCGCGTCGATCGGTAGAGCCTAAAATGATGATTAAGAACATGAAGGTCAAGACCACTTCCGTGACCAAAGCGGCGAATAAACTGTAACCACCGGGAGAATGTTCTCCGTAACCATTGGTGGCCAGAGGGTTACTGCCCCCCAGAGCGAAACTGGGTTGACCACTAGCAATAATGTAGATAATTACTGCCGCTAAAATCGCCCCTAAAACTTGAGCGATGATGTAGGGAAGTAGTTCCGAGCCGGGGAAGCGTTTACCTGCCCAGAGACCGAAGGAAACGGCGGGATTAAAATGTCCCCCCGAAATATGCCCTAAAGCGTAGGCAAGAGTGAGGACGGTTAAACCGAAGGCGAGGGAGACACCCACAAAAGAAATCCCCAGATGGATATTAAAATCAGCACCATCTACGACACTCTTGGCTTTACCCACAAATACTGCCGCTAAAACGGCACTACCGCAACCGCCGAGAACGAGCCAAAACGTCCCGATGAACTCTGCTAGATACTTTTTCATCTCTATATCAAGGTTGAATGATTTTGCTTTTAGGTTATCTCCCATCAGACCGGATTAAACTGTTATAAGATATTAAAAAATAGTTATTTTTTACCTTCAATTTGCCGTTCTCATGGGGAAACTATCAGCTTTTTAGGGATATAATAGTAAAAAAATCGGGAATTTCTGCTAATTTCACACTTTCTTTAGATTTATCTTCTATCTTGATGTCTGATGGATTTTGGCAGTGGTTGACCCTTTCCGCCGAGTGCTAATTATGAGATGATCGATGCAGGAAGAAAAAGCGATATTTAATATCAACAATACTTTTTATCGACCGGAGAGTAAAATCGTCCGAGATTTAGGAGTTTTAGCGGCGGCAATTGCTCAAAAAGAGCGGGGCAGTTTGCGCGTTTTAGAGGTAATGAGCGGCTCTGGTGTGCGAGCGCTCAGGTATTGGTTAGAAAGTGGTGCGGATTGGCTGTGGGTTAATGATGGGAATCCAGAAATTAAGCCAACTTTAGTGGCTAATTTAGAGAGTTTATTACAACAGAAACAAGGGAAAATAACCTATAAATCTGCCCAAGAAGTTCTCCGAGAATGTTATCTTAAAAAAGACCATTACGATCTAGTTGATATTGATGCTTTTGGTTCCCCTGCATCTCTGTTTAGTGCCATTCCCTTAGCCACTAAAATCGGTGGTTTAATTTATCTGACTAATACTGATGGACGGACGTTGACGGGTCATAATCTAGAAAATAGTTTAGCTGATTATGGAGCCTATGCTCGCAATCATCCGGCTGCCCACGAACAGGGATTAAGATTAATTATCGCCGGTTTGCAATTAGAATCGGCCCGGTTAGGTTTAGGAATTACGCCGATTTTTTCCTTCTTTTTTGGTCAAAGTTATCGGGTGATGGTGCGGTTAACAGCTAATAGACAATTAAATAGTCATAACTACGGTTTTCTCGGTTATTGTCATAGCTGCGGGGAATATCAATCAGTGCCTTGGCCGAAGTTAGGCAAGATAGTTTGTTCTGGGGACGGGCAACCTTTAACCGTAACTGGACCCTTGTGGTTAGGCAGTTTACATGATCGCTTTTATCTAGAAAAAATGGCAGATTTAGCCGATCAATGGCAGTGGAAAAAGGTAGTTAAATTGTTAGAAATAATGAGGGAAGAAAACAATTTTCCTCCCTATTTTTATAGCTTTCGGGAAATTGGTAGAAGGGGCAAATTAGCTCTACCCAAAAAGGAAGATCTAATTGCAGCTCTCGTGCAACAAGGTTATCGAGCGGCCGCCACCCATATTAACCCGCAAGCACTGAAAACTAACGCTTCTTTAGCCCAATGTATCGCAATGCTCAAGGACTAATTAATTAAGGTTTGCTGAATAAATATAAAAACCTTGTTGGATAATATCTTTAGGCTTGTTTAAAATCAAAAAGTGCCAGATATTGCAGTGATCAGGGGGGAAAATTCCGGGACTTTTTCCCTGAAAATTAGGTAAGCTAAAACGCATCTTAGATGCGTTTTAGCAAGGCAGGAGGAATAAGCGGTTGAGAGTTTTTTGAATTATCAAGATATGTAACTTAAGTGCGTCTAAGCTTAATTGACCCCCTGAAAATCGGTAAAACCCTACACCCCACACCCTCTAAAGTGTATCAGGAAGCTTTGGAGTAAGACAGACAAGAAGCTGAATTAGCAGCGTTTATTGGCATTAGGATTAAACTTTGAACAGATAGCACAAGCTTTAGAATTAGGGTTTGCGGCAAAAAGTTTGTTGGTGGGGTTAGGAGTCGGTCGTCGGTCGTCGGTCGTCAGTAGCCGGTCGTTTC
>NZ_JADBUE010000368.1:0-10953 GCF_020245805.1 Microcystis sp. M179S2
ATGATTGAGTAGGGGCGAAGCATTCGGACAATAACCTATTACTGAAACCCTAGATTTCCTATCCGAATGCTTCGCCCGTACCCCGAATTTTTCTCTAGCAAACTCAATTGGGGATGGGGGGTGAGTGCGATCATGGATTTTAAGCTATAATCAAAGATATTGATTTATCCCATGAAGTAACAATGTTATCGATTAATCTAGATCGAGAAACCGAGAGCTATCTAGCAGACATCATTTCCGAAGAGAATATTAGCTCAGAAGAACTTCTGAAAAAACTCATTTACGAACATTGGCAAAGCTTAAAACCGCGTAAAACTTTATCACAACGCCGGGGAGGTCATCCTCAGCATCTTTTAGAAAATGCTCCACCTGATTTATCATTGCGAGAAAACCGCAAAAAAGTAGTGGCAGAATATATACAAAACCATCATCAGCAAGATCATTTATGACAAATTATCCCCCAAAAATTATTACAGAATCAATCAACCAATTCTCTAACTTTAAACCAGGAACACGCTCAAATTCACGAATATTTGCGGTAACAAGAGTCAAATCAAGCGCTAGAGAATGAGCAGCAATCAGTAAATCATTTGGACCGATTGGGGTTCCTGCTTGCTCCAAATGTTTACGAATTAGGGCATAGTGCTTATCTACAGTTGATTCTAATGGCAAAACTGTCAAGAACTCCAGGATGCGTTCTAGTTGCTGCACCAGACGGGAGGAACCACTTTTAACCACTCCAAATCTTAATTCACACGCCACAATGATGCTCGTACAAACGCTTTCTTCGCCCACATCTACAATATGCCGGAAAACCTGACCTTGAGGATACTTGATCAAATTTGACAGAATGTTAGTATCAAGAAGATATTGATAGGTCATTGGGTGGTACTAAAATGTGATGTCATCAAGGGGAAGCAACCCTTCATCTATATCAGGAAAATTGTCTGTAATGTCTGGCAAAGTAGTCAGCAAAGAAATTAGAGAACCAGAAGAAATCGGCTCAATGATTAAGCGATGACCTTCTTTGCGTAACAAAACCTCTGTGCTTGATAGGGCAAGTTCAGGAGGAATAGTTAAGACTTGCTCTTGTCCACTTGTTAGTAAAGAAACCTGACGTAAGTTTTGCATCTGTTGACCTCTTTTTTAATGATCACCTTACTATTTTATAACAGGGAACAGGGAACAGTATTAGTAGGGTGCGCCCTTCGATAGCGTAACGCACCAAGTAGTAGTTAAATTAATGATAGATGTGGTGCGTTACGACGGATTGTTAAATGATTGAGTAGGGGCGAAGCATTCGGACAATAACCTATTACTGAAACCCTAGATTTCCTATCCGAATGCTTCGCCCGTACCCCCAACGCACCCTACATTCTGATATTATTATTTTTAAATACATTTTCCCAATTCATCAAGCAAATCCATCGCCACCTCTAGCCAGTCCACCGCACCCTCTGAAGACGGCTCAGGCGTTGCTCCCCTTACCCCTTCTGGACGCGAGACTAAGGGTTTAAAATTCTCATTATTCTCGTTGGCCTTCTCTGCTAAAAAGTCCCCTAATAGCGTCGGACGTTCATACTCCAACCGATAGTCCAATACCCAGTTTAACACTGTGATTACCTCCGATCGCTGTTCCACTGACCAGCCTTGTTTATCGATATACTGCGCCATGATTTGCTGACAGTTTTCCCACCGACGGTAAGCCTCCCACAGCGCCGATATAGGTTTCCTCATGGACAAAGACACCGCGCCGCCTTCTGGGAAATCCTGACGCAGGTCCGAACTCAACAGAACCCCAGTTAACCAAGCTCCTCCTTCCCCTAACTCGATTAAAATATAGGCCAATGTTGCTGGATTTAGGTCAATTTCGACCCTAATTTGGCTTAAATCGAACAGTTCTTCACCAGAGTCTTGAGGAATCAATACAGCTTCCAGTTTACCTAGCTTGGGTAGTACCACTTGAGCATTATCAGCCGCCGCAGCATCTACCTCTATCCCATGCTCTTCTAGATAATCTGTCAGCACCGCCGCCGCTAAGGTGTTCTGGCGAAATTCCCCAACGCTGGGATAGGGAACCCAAACAGAGTCGGCTAAATCTGTTTTAGGGTCTAAACCCGCAAGTTTAGCTAACTCAACCAGATCATCTGTATCTGCATTAGCAAGACGCAGGTACAGTTCTTCAACTTCTCGAATAAAATCTGCATCACTCATAACGTAATACCTGACGACTTAGATAGGGCTGGGTTTTATGCTTTAAAAATAACTTAGCTACTGCTAACTCAAATACGTTTAATTTGTGTCCAGAAATATCATCTTTAAATAAATTTTCTAAACCCGTAATCACAACCTGACGCATTTCATGAGTAAATGTCGCTTCAACGCTCCAGGGAACACCCGCAATTAACATTTTACCCAGGGAATCCGCTAATTCCCCAATCAAAACAGGCTCACCTGTCCTATTCTCGAACACCCACACAGGCTGATTATTTGCTCCCTTGTGACTAATTTGCGCTATTTTAAGCTGAAACTTATCCCCCTGGGACTCTTTCTGACGCTGTTCTCCAACTCCCTTTAAGCTTGCTTTCGATAAATCAGGAGTTATAGAGCCTTCTAGTTGAGACTTGTTTTCCTGTTCTCCCCCTAACTGACGTTCAATTTGCAACTCCCTTGCTAAAATCTGTTTCAACGCCTCATTTCTCAACTCAGAAGGCATTTGGCCATTCTCCAGTTTTAAGCGTAACTCTCCCCCCCGCAAACCAAACTTAACCCGTCCAAAGCGAAAATCAAGCCACTGCTGATTAAAAATAATCCGCACCGATAGGGAAAACGCCTCTGGATCAGACTTTTTCAAAAGCGAAAAAACACCCTTAGACTCAGGCGCAAGGGGTTCTCCCAAAATCTCCAAGTGCAGACATTCAGGACACTTATTGTCATATTCTGTTACCGCGATCGCCCTTGATTGCTTAGCCATCATCCTAGGCCTTTCAAACCCTTAACTATAATAATTGTACTGTATGTGGGGTTTGCGGCAAACAATTTGTTGTTTTGCTAATAAAGTCCCAAAACCATTTTTTAGCAAAGCTGCTACCGATATTCAGCCAGCCCTAATTAGCTAGAGCAAGCCTCAAGAATTCCTAGCAAATTGACTAAGGGGTTATCTTAATGCTTGCTGCTATCAGCTTAATTTTCTTCCTCCACTTCGGGGGTTGGTTGTGGTAAACGAGCGATAAAATCTTTCATTTTGGGATGATTAAACATTTTCTCCGTGTCTTGCAGAAGACGTTGACCCCAGAGATTTTCCTCTAAAAATTTTAGACTGACATAACGACTATCGCTAGTGAGAGCGGCCTGAGCTAATTTGATGCCCTCCTCAGTTTTACCTTGACTATAAATAGCCACCGCAATAGCTAACTGAGGTTCCAGCTGTTTAGGATCAATTTTCAAAGCGGCCCGCCAATCTTTAAGAGCGGCTTCCTTATCGCCCTGTTCGTATTTAACTAAACCAATATTATTAATAGCGGCCCAAAAATTTTTATCTTGACTAACAGCTTTTTCGTAAGCTGCGATCGCCGCAGGATATTGTGCTAACTTGAGATAGGAATTACCGAGATCAAAAAGAGCGGGGGAGATATCGGGTTTCATTTGCAAACCCGCTTCAATCTGGGCAATAGCAGACTTGTAATCTTGATTCTGAAAATAGGCACTACCGAGGGAAAATTTAATATTAGCGTGGGCATCGGCGGGAGCAAGAGCCAAAGATTGATTTAATGCCTCGATACCGAGTTGCACCTGATCGTCTTGCAGATATAAACTACCGAGAATAAACCAAGTTTGATAGAGATGGGGGGCTAACTGCACCGCTAACTTAGCCCGTCCGAGGGCCGCATCGGTACGGCGAAAACGAGCTAATTGGATGGCATCTTCGGCCATTTCAATTCCCGCTTGTTCCATCTGTTCTAACTCCGGTTCGATGGCGTAGGGGAGTAGCGCTTGGGAAAAAGCCGGCGGGCTGCCAGCGACGAAAAAAACGAGCAAAGAAATGATTAATTGAAGTTTTGGCACAGTTTACCCCCGCGATAGGCCTTTTTTAATCAGTCTATCTCGCTTGGGAGTTGTTGGCTAAAGAAACAACAAAGGCAACTCTAGAGACGTTAGTATATAACCAATTAACTTTCGGCTCATCGATGGCAATAACCGTGTTGGGAAAATCAAATCGCCCCCTATTTTGGATATTCGGACTCATGGCTAGTGGTTTTCTGGCGGTGGGAGTGGTTTCTTATCGCTTGCTGCAAACACCTCCTCCTAGCCTAGAATTGGCGAAAATGACCGTTCCTGCTCGACGGGAAACCCTCGCTGTGGAAATTAAAGCTAGTGGTAGGGTGGAACCAATCCAAAGTGTCAACATTAGCCCGAAAAACCCTGGCCGATTAGTGCGATTATTGGTAGATCAGGGCATGATTGTTAAAAGGGGACAAACCCTCGCTGTCATGGATAATTTAGAGGTGTATGCCCAAGGGATGCAGTCAGAAGCGCGTCTGCGGGAAGCTCTAGCCAGTCTGGAACAGGCTAAACGCAGCATTCCCGAAGATATCCGGCAATTACAAGCCCGATTTTATCAGGCCCAGGCCAGTTATAAGCAATTAGAAGCCCGTTTAGCTCAGGCCAAAGAAAGAATTCCCAAAGATTTAGACCAGCTGCAAGCTCAGGTACAAGCAGCCCAATCCCGTTTTCGACTAGCAGAAAATCGGGTTAAACGCAATGAAAATTTAGTCCGGGAAGGGGCGATCGCTCAAGACCAATTTGATGCCGTCCTCAATGAATATCTCAATGCTAAAGCCAATTTAGACGAATCGATCCGCCGTTTGGAACAAGCAGATAAAACTGCTTCCCCAGAAGTGGCCGGAATTGAGCAGGAAATGATCCGAGCAGCAGCAGCGATCGCAGAAGCGAAATTTGCCCTCGAACAACGCCAAAAAACCCAAGAAACCGAGCTTGCTCGACTAGAATCATCTGTAGCGGCCGCCAGGGCCGATTTAGAGCAAATCAAGATTCAATACCGCGATACAGTCATTACTGCTCCCTTTGATGGCATCGTCACCCAAAAATACGCCACCGAGGGTTCTTTTGTCACTCCCACCACTTCGGCCTCCAGTACCGCTTCCGCCACTTCCACCTCGATTATCGCCCTGGCATCGGGATTGGAAGTGATTGCTAAAGTGCCGGAAGTAGATGTGGGTTTATTGCAGCGCGGCCAACCAGTGCGAATTGTCGCCGATGCTTTTCCTGAAGAAGTCTTTGAAGGTCGAGTTATTCTCGTGGCTCCTGAAGCAATTATCGAGGATAATGTTACTTCTTTTGAAGTGAGAATCGGTTTGGTGACGGGACGGGACAAACTCAAATCGAAAATGAATGTGGATGTAACTTTTGTCGGCCAGCAGTTAGATAATGCCCTCGTCGTGCCGACTGTCGCCATTGTCACCCGGGAAGGCAAGTCAGGGGTTTTAGTTCCCGATGCCGAAAATAAACCCAGTTTTCAACCCGTTTTGATCGGTTTGGTCTTAGACGATAAAACCCAAATTTTATCAGGTTTGGAAGCTGGAGAAAAGGTCTTTATCGATCTCCCCGAAGGAGCCGAAGATACCTCGAAAACTAATCAAAAATCTCAATAATTTTTCTTAACAAATATCTCCAAATTGTCTTTTTTCTGATCGGGCAGGAGTCAGGATTCAGGAGACAGGATTCAGGAGACAGGATTCAGGATTCAGGAGGTTATTTTATTTATTCTCCCCACACCCCACACCCCACACCCCACTGATAACTGATATGTTTATCATCGAAAGTTTAAAAATGGCCGTCTCCACCCTAGGGGCCAATAAAGTGCGTAGCGGCCTGACTATGCTAGGGATTATCATCGGTAACGCTTCAGTAGTGGCCATGATCGGTATTGGCCAAGGGGCGCAAACCTTAGCCAATGACCAGTTTGCTAACTTGGGACCCAATACCATTTTTGTGGTGCCAGGGTCGCGACAAGCACGCAATACCACCGTTAATTTACCGAAAACCTTGGTTTTAGCCGATGCTCAGGCGATCGCCGAACAGGTTCCCACCGTCGCTGAAGTCGCCCCGGAAATAAACGCTCGTTTCCTGATTTCCCATCGTAATCGCAACATGACGGCTCTAGTCACGGGAAGCACCCCAGAATACGCTTCTGTCCGCAATTTTACCCTAGAAAAAGGTCGTTTTATCAATAATATCGATCTAGCCCGCAACAAACGGGTAACAGTGATCGGCACTGAAGTGGCAGCGCAACTTTTTCCCACCCAAAATCCCCTTGGTCAACAGCTGCGGATCAAAAATCTCAGTTTTGAGGTGATCGGGATTTTAGAGGCGAAAGGCTCCTTTTTTGGCAATAATCAGGATGAAATGCTGATTATTCCCCTTAGCACCATGAACTCGCAACTGGTGGGCAAAACCGGACCCTACGGTGTCGAGTTGAGTTGGATTAGTCTCACCGCGCGATCGGGGGAGGAAATCCGCGCCGCTAAGTTCCAAATCCAGAATCTCCTGCGTTTACGCCATAAAATCGTCGCTGAGGATGATTTTCGCGTCGAAACTGCTAAACAGATGATCGAAATCTTCGCCACGATTACCCAGGGTCTCACCCTACTTTTGGCTTTAATCGCCGGTATTTCCCTGATTGTCGGTGGTATCGGGGTAATGAATATTATGCTCGTTTCGGTTTCGGAAAGAACCGGGGAAATCGGACTAAGAAAAGCGATCGGAGCCAGAGAACAGGATATTCTCTTACAATTTCTGATTGAATCAACTCTCGTTTCCATCGCCGGCGGTGCGCTTGGTATTCTCGTCGGTGCAGGAGCGATCGTTCTCGTCTCCAGTTTCTCTCCCCTGGCCGCCACTGTTTCCGCCACCGCCGTCGCCCTGTCTTTGAGCGTTTCCACGGGTATTGGTCTCTTTTTTGGCGTTTTTCCCGCCTATCGTGCCTCTAAATTGGAGCCGATTGTCGCCCTCAGAAGTGTATAGTTTTTTAAAGGTTTTTCGGGGACGTTTTTGGCAAGGATTGCTTTTATAGCTAGGTTGGGGTCTAATGTCTGGGACGGATTTGATAATCCCGATAACGACGATAATCATTGAGAATGCGATCGTGATCAAAGCATAAAGGTTGGGGGAATTCCCAGAGATGAAAAATCCCGACTTTTTTGGCATCATCGGCAGCGATCGGTTGGCCTTTTGCCGTGGCGATAAAAACGATACTAATGGTGTGTTGACGCGGATCGCGGTTAGGATCGGAATAGACGTGAAATTGCTCGATTAACTGCACCTGCAAACTGATTTCCTCGTAAGCTTCCCGAATGGCCGCCGTTTCCACCGATTCGCCGTAGTCCAGGAATCCCCCCGGAATTGCCCAGCCAAAGGGCGGATTTTTTCTCTCAATTAGTACGATCGGACGGTGGGGCGAGTCGATCAGTTCGATGATAATATCAACAGTGGGGGCAGGATTGCGATAGGTTGTCATTTTTTTCAGTTATCAGTGAACAGTTAAGTAAGTAGTTATAATTAAATTGAAGATAGATTTTGCCTCTGATCCCCCCTGCCCCCCTTGATAAGGGGGGTGCCGATAGGCGGGGGGATCCCCCCTGCCCGCCTTGATAAGGGGGGTGTCTGACAACTTTTAACACCTACCTACTTATCAGTAATCGGTGAATAATTTCATTTAAGACTCATAACCTTGAAATCGAATCATTTCTAACCAGTCACTGATCAGGGATCACTAATAAGGAGGGGAATAAAAGTTGTTAGAAAATGCCAAGAAAATTACGGTTATAGGTGGGGGAATTTGGGGACAAACTCTCGCTAATTTGGCTAGACTTAATCACTTAGCTGTTAGGGTTTGGTCGCGTCATACTGGGGAAGATTTAGGGGCTATTATAGCAGATACTGAGGTAATTATTTCAGCAGTTTCGATTAAAGGAGTTGTTCCAACGATCGAAAAATTACAGCAATTACAATTAAATTCTCCCACAATTATCGTCACCGCTACTAAAGGATTAGAGCCAATCACCACTCGTACCCCCTTTCATCTTTGGAATCAAGCTTTTCCCGCTAATCCCCTTGTGGTTCTTTCCGGTCCCAATTTAGCTAAAGAAATTAATCAAGGGTTACCCGCTGCGACGGTGGTAGCAAGTTATCAGCAAAAAGCGGCAATATTGTTACAAAAATTATTATCTGGAGAATCTTTTCGGGTTTATCTGAATAGCGATCCCTTGGGAACAGAGTTAGGTGGCACTTTAAAAAATGTCATGGCGATCGCTTCTGGGGTTTGCGATGGTTTACAGTTAGGTACTAATGCCAAATCTGCCCTGTTAACTCGCGCTTTATCGGAAATAGTTCGGGTGGGAACTTGTCTAGGAGGTTGTCAAGAAACTTTCTTCGGTTTATCGGGTTTAGGGGATTTATTAGCCACCTGTAATAGTCCTTTATCTCGCAATTATCAAGTGGGTTATCAATTAGCTTTAGGTTTATCTTTGCCTGAGATTTTAGGGAAGTTAGAGGGAACTGCCGAGGGAATAAATACCACAGAAGTTTTGATGAGAATTGCCCAAGAAAAAAATTTATATGTACCGATTACCTGCCAAGTTGAGCGTCTTTTGCGCGGGGAAATTTCTCCCCAAGTTGCCGTTTATGAATTAATGCGTCGGGATTTAAAATCAGAATTTGATTAAGAGACAAGAGATTTTTCAGTGATCAGTAATCAGTTAGTCAGAGCTTTCTTAACAAAAAGAGAAGAAACTTAAAAAAAGGGGAACCGATTGATAGGTATAGTTTTGAAAGAAGGAATCAAGGTGGAGGTAAGCAAAAAATGGAGAAATGGGCAGCCCAAGAATTACAGTATGCAGACCTAGGGGACACGAGAAGAAAGAAAAGGTTAATCAGTATCGTGGAAAACTTGGCTAGGCAACCTAGTACAAGTGTGTCATAAGCCTCGGCAAATCTAGCCGCCGCAAGTGCCACATCTGATTTTGGGAATTAACCCTATTTTCAACCTTTAGCAGTCAAAATGATGGCTTCTCTTGGGGTTTTTTTAGGTAGAAAAGGCGACGGTGAACCTAGTGTTAAAACTATTTGGTTAGGACTGGGAAGGTTAGATGATATCAGCCAGACTTGGAAACTATCTGATCAAATTATTTTCCCCATAGAACCCCCTTGAGCAATCTTGCACACTTTTCTCTTTTTGTCAAATTTTATGTTAAGAAAGATGCGACTAATGGATAGGAAGACCATGAATAAAGAAAAATGGTATTAATAGGGAGCTAACTGCGAAATTAGCCTACAAAACCTGAAAAAATCTCCCACAAACATGGCGAGGACAAGCATGAATACAATTAGTAATTTTTTAGCTAGTGCTATTGTCGGCGGCTGGATTATGACCATGGCAGTTTTTGCTATTCAAAATATCCAACCAGTTTCTTTGAAGTTTCTACAATTTGAGTCAATTAAAGTACCTATCGGTGTTTTATTGGCTTTTTCTTTGGGAATTGGATTTTTTATGGCCGCATTTATCCCCGCTTTTTTGAGAAAGTCGAAAAAATCTCCTCGCAGTCGTTTTCCTCCCCCACAACCGGGGTTAGACGAGTTTGATTTTTAGATAGGGTTTGCGGCAAAAAGTTTGTTGGTGGGGTTAGGAGTCAGTAGCCGGTCGTCAGTAGCCGGTCGTCGGTCGTTTCAGGCTTTGTTGCCCTGCTTTTTTGTACCAGTTTGCGTACTATAAAAAGAATAATGCCAGGTTTTTGAATGTCCCAATCCTATATTCGCAGCATGAACATGGGATTTTAACAGGTCAAAAGCCTTATTTTAAAAGGGTTTTACCATTATTCAGCCAGCCCTATCTAGGTCAGCCCCTAATCACTTAAATTCTGAACAAAAACGCCAATTCAAGTCTGAATTGGCGCGATAATCGCTTCTAATGCCGTTGAATCTTTAGGGTGTTTCAATCCCTAATAGGGATTAACATTAATTGGAATAACAATAGAGTGAGGAACAATAAGCATATTTACCGTTTCAATCCCTATTAGGGTTTAAGATTAATTGGAACCTCCTATTGGTTTTCGCTCTTTTATTATAGCACGTTGTTTCAATCCCTAGTAGGGTTTAAGATTAATTGGAACTTTAGATTTTAATCCAATAATCAAAGCGGCAAATTTAATCGTTTCAATCCCTAGTAGGGTTTAAGATTAATTGGAACAATCTGCTTTGCGGATAAATCCATATCATACAATGTTTCAATCCCTAGTAGGGTTTAAGATTAATTGGAACCAATGCCTTTGCCATCCTCAAATGTCCAATTCAAGTTTCAATCCCTAGTAGGGTTTAAGATTAATTGGAACATTAATGGCAGTAATCCGGGCTTGGATTTAATCAGGTTTCAATCCCTAGTAGGGTTTAAGATTAATTGGAACATCCTTATTCCGGAATTCTTGAGTCAACTTAAGAGTTTCAATCCCTAGTAGGGTTTAAGATTAATTGGAACAAAAATAGTTCGCTGCCACGATGGTGATACCTGCACGTTTCAATCCCTAGTAGGGTTTAAGATTAATTGGAACTAGACATAGATATCATTGGGATTCTCAGGATGCCAGCGGTTTCAATCCCTAGTAGGGTTTAAGATTAATTGGAACCTTTCAAGGTTGCCAAGCTGTATATCTAAGTCGTTTTCGTTTCAATCCCTAGTAGGGTTTAAGATTAATTGGAACTTTGCTCCCATCAATTCACGCCCCATATTCAGCATCGTTTCAATCCCTAGTAGGGTTTAAGATTAATTGGAACAGGGTCGGGATACTGGGTAAAAATGCCTAGAGCAACGTTTCAATCCCTAGTAGGGTTTAAGATTAATTGGAACAAGGGCAATCATCGGGAACTTGAGTATTTTTTTTC
>NZ_JADBUE010000369.1:0-17919 GCF_020245805.1 Microcystis sp. M179S2
GCGACTCTTGTTCGGGTGTGGGGTAAAATCGAAACGAATAGGCTTTTTCCATACCTCACATTTTAGCATATATTTCGTAAATGTGCTAATATTTAACAGTAAAGCCGTCGTAGAACGACGGGGTTTCAGACCCAAATTTTCGATGAACTCTCGAAGCCGCCAAGCACCCTCAGTACCTCCAGCATGACTGCCTTGCGGTGTAGGATACCTTGCCAAAGTCCGAGTTCTGGTTTGAGGTTGGAGTAAATGTCGTGTTTGTCATTCGGCGTGAAGATCTCATCTGGAGCTTGCTTGGCCCAATCGATCAATTCATTCAGAAACGAATCGGGGGGTACTCCACGATTGAAGACTTGTTCTTTACAGGCGATAAATTTTCTACTCATAAGTACCTCGATAGAATTAATTACACATTAAATTAAGCCTATAAACCTAAAGCCTTGCGAGTACGAGGTCCAACAATACCATCAGCAGTTAGTCCAACAGAAAGTTGAAAGGCAATAACAGCTTGCTTGGTATTTTCTCCAAAATCTCCATCTATTGCCCCCGGAGAAAAGCCTTTATCTGTTAGTTTTTGTTGAAGTTCAATAACATCTTGACCAATTGAACCTAGTTTAAGTAAGGGTTCATCTTCTTCAACTGTGCTACCTAATTTATTAGCAACTTCCTGTCGTAAACGAGGTAATTGACTAAATAACCAATCCCCCGGACAATCAGTATTACTAAACTCTCGATGTCCTCGAATATTCTTAGGGCTAATGTTGCAAGAGCTACATAAAGAAACGCATAATTCTACTAAACTATCCCACTGTTTTTGTCCCATTTTAAAAGTCATGAAGTTGCCTTCATTTTCAATTCCAGGAGACTTATTACCGCCAGCAAGTCGGTTTCCGTCTTGGCGAGCATGGGCAGATTGAACGCACATTCCTTGTTTAACTGCATCAAGAGTTCCATGTCTTCCTTCTAGAAGAATTCCTCCAGTTGTATTCAGAAAATTATGTCCAGAATCACTCCAGCCTCTATTATCCATGTGAAATTTTTGAATATCACGAGCTAATTGTTTAGCTCCATCTATTGTTCCCTTTGAGGCATCGTTAGGGGGATTCTGATTATCGGTATGGTGAATCACGATAAATTTAGGCACTGTTTTATCAAAAAGACCGGCTGGTCTTGATCCCCATTCATTAGTTGTAATCACTTTGGCAGTAAAAGGCATTTTTTTGTTCTCCTTGTTAGAGTAAGTTAAAATTAGAATAGTTTAGAGGATTGAAAAATAAACCTGTTTATGCTCCTCCACAACTATGCTGAGAATCTGGAAGCGTGAATGTTTTTTTTGTTCTGAGGTTAGTTACAGTATAAACTTTTCCTCGATTGTCACCGGGAGGGCAGTTTTTCGGAATTGAAATTAAACACAATTTTACTGGATCTCTGGGCTTAGAAGATTCAGCTTTAGGAACCGTATCATAAGAAACCAGATAGATACCGTTAGTAAATTCAATTGATGTTCCCGAACCCAAGATCGGTTTCTTGGTAACTGCATCTTGTAATCTAGTCATTACCTTAGAAACAAAAGTGTTGCTACACTGTCCTACTTTAGTAGGTGGAGGTGCAGCTTGTGATTTGAGGGAAAAGGTCGGAACACTCAAAAAAATGAGAATTGCCGTTAAAGGGAATGTTGATTTCACATCAGGCAACGTTAATTTCATATTATGGTAATAGTCTGACTTTTCGCTTATCAGGAGATGATTATAATAACTTTGTTAGAACTAGAGTTAATTTCTTAGTAAACTACACACTATTATTTCCCTCTCCTATAGTTTTGTCAGCAGAGCAAATCTAGAGAACTTCAAAAACCGAGCATCGCTTACTGATGACTATGTGAGTTCCTTTAAGATTTGTTTTGCGAACTTTTCGCGATTTCCCGCAATTCCGAATCGCTCATACTCTTTCATTCCTTGCATTGCTTGTGCTAGAGTTGTGGCAGAACGTAAAATATGTCCAGCTTTTTTTTCTGTAGTATTTAATTCCTGAACGAAAAGATTGACTTGATTGTGAATGTCAGTAGCCACACTATTCGTGAATGCAGGTACAAGTTTCCGTCGGTCAAAACTCCATTGAGCTAATCCTAATCCCTTTGGTGGCGGGCCTTCCTCTGCGCGTGGATTAAACGAAGATTCTTGCTGCCAGCACCCTAAAATTGCTGCACATTGTACAGGAGAAAATCCATGACTTATCAGTTCATTGTGAATTATCCCTTTATTTCCTGAAAATGGTGAATTCCCCTGACCTGGGCCACCACTGGGGCGAGGGATAATATCTATTTCTGATAGTGGCACTTTCAAGAGTGCCGCCCAGGTATTTCGACCCACTATACCATCCTGTGTGAGAGAGTGTTTCCCTTGAAAACGCTTAACGGCTTCGTCAGTTTTAGGTCCGAACTTTCCATCTATTGATTCGTTTGCCGCTAAAGTTCCCCAATCTTTTAGGGTTTGCTGCAGACGTTTGACTTCGTTAACGACTTCTGGTGTAGTATCGGAAATTCCATCATTGAGTTTGAGAAGGATATGTTGATGTGTCATGAGAAATAAACTCCTTAAGAAAAGATTATTGAAAATCAGTATTGGGAGGAGGCGTTGCCGATTTTAAGTATGAATTGTCCTCTCGGCAATTTTTAAAACCTCGGACTAAGCTAACTTGTGGATAGGTGCAAAATTATAGCGTTTCCTGTTTGCAAGAGGTACATTATCGATGTTGAAAAGCTTAATCAGCAAAGGTTTAGCTGTGCCACACAGGCGTGAGAAACGCTATAGTATTCATACCTCGATTAAGCAACGCCATTATTATTATAGCTAAAATAAAAGGATAAATTTGTCAATCCTTGTAACGAAAAATCAAGAGAACCTGTTCTCACGGTATCACCCCGAACCTTTGCGGGGAAATTTGTTACAATAAATACAAAGGGACTCCCTGCGCTGGCTTCCATCCCTAGTAAAAAATTGCCGGGGTGGGGAGCGGAAGTGAATAGTCCCGATAGGGGAGGCATTTGTCAGAGTTTCCCGCTTCCTTTAGTTTTAGGGGGAAAAGCCATGAAATCTGGAACATTATTATCGCCCGATCGACCGCTGCCAGAATTTCTCCGGTCAGCTATCCAAGAACGTTTTCCGGGGAAAGCGATCGATGATCTCAGCATCCGCTACTATGAAAGCGTCGAGGATGTGGGATACGAGTATTTTAACGATCGGGTGTTGCCGTCCTGTAGCGATGAGCCTGTCGTCCGCTATCTTGTCCCGTTTATATCCTACGTCCGTCTAGGAGAAGCGTTAGTTTTGGATCGGCAAGAGGGTCTTGTGGTTTACGAAACCGAACGAGATGTTCCCTGCACGGAAACTGGACCTTTCTGGTTGGTGACTCCTAAATCACGCTGAAAAACCAAACCCAAGTTAAGCAGGTGAATTGGGAAAACTTAATAGTTGAGACTCGACGGGTGGAGTCGGCAAGCAGCAAAACCCGTCGAATTTTTATAACGCTTGCGATCGCAACCAAGCCACGGGTAAATAGAGCATTTTCTTGGGTAAAGGCACGAAGGCACGACGGGCGAAGACATCGTAGTTATTTGCTTCAATTACGTCTAAAATGCCTTGATAAAGCAGTAAAGCCGCCCAAACCGGCCAACGGGAATCGGGATTAAGGGCGCGAATCCCCCTTTCGGCGGAATCGTAGTAATAACGAGCGCGCTCAATTTGGAAGCGCATTAACGCCTGCCAACGGTGATCATTAACCCCTTTCAGTAAATCGTCTTCGCTGTAGTTAAAAAGCTCTAAATCCTCTAAAGGTAGATAAATCCGGCCACGATGGACATCTTCCCCCACATCCCGCAAAATATTGGTTAATTGATTGGCAATACCGAGATTGATCGCTTCTTCTTGAGGGATATAGACGCTTTGATTGCGCCGCCAAGGGGCCGAGCGATCGTCATCTTCCAATCCTAACACCGCGCTGGACATTAACCCCACCGTCCCCGCCACCCGATAGCAGTACAGTTTTAGTTCATCAAAGGTTTGATAACGACTGCGATAGAGATCCATCTGTTGCCCGGCGATCA
Source organism: Microcystis sp. M179S2 (assembly GCF_020245805.1). Lineage (NCBI taxonomy): Bacteria > Bacillati > Cyanobacteriota > Cyanophyceae > Chroococcales > Microcystaceae > Microcystis > Microcystis sp. M179S2. Next base: position 4,100 of record NZ_JADBUE010000369.1, read on the forward strand.
TATCCCGAAAGGGTTGGATATCCATGGGGAACTTTTCTAGAGTATCCACGAGAGCGACATCGGCATCCTCGAGGGCAACCCCAGAAAAGACGGTTTCTAGCTGTTTTTCCCATAAATCAAGGGTTTCAGGTGTAGTTAACCGGGCTTGGGGTCCATCGACCAGTTCATCGGTACGACGACACCAGACATAAATTGCCCAGATCGCTTGACGTTTTGCTTTCGGCATCAGGAGAGTACCGAGATAAAACGTTTTGGAATACTTCTCTGTAATCCGGCGACAGAGTTCGTAGGACTCCGCAAGGGAGACGAGGGGTTTGGTGGGGTGGGTCGGTTTTGGCAATTGGAGCATTCTGCTGGGGCGGAATGATTGACTTAGATTAACGGCGAACTGTGGCTAATGATATAGCATTGTCTCACTCAAGGCCATTTTCGTCATTAGTCCCTAGCCAGAGAATTAACGAGCGCTGGACACTGGTATAGATTGGGTTTTATTCGGGTTTAGCGGTGCTGCGGGGTGATCTTTGCTGATCACTGCTGCCGCTAATTTCCCTGATAAAACGGCTCCTTCCATGCTTCCTAAATATTTTTGCATGGTATAGTCACCGGCGAGATAAAAATTCTCGATCGGAGTTTTTTGAGAAGGTCGATAAGCTTGTCGGCCAGGGGTGGCTTTATAAACTGATCGGGGAGTTTTCACCAGATGATATTTTAACAATTGACTGGGATTATCGCCAGTAAAATGTTGGGGAAAGAGTTTTTCTAGTTCTTTCATCGTGGCGGCGATAATTTCTTCATCGGATTTGCTAATCCAATCCTGAGCGGGAGCGAGAACTAATTCTAACATCGAGCGATCGGGGTTAGCGTATTCTTTACAGGTGTTGCTCATATCAGCATAAACACTGAGTAAGGGCGAACGGGAGAATAATAAATGATCGATGTCGGTTAGTTTGCGATCAAACCAGAGGTGTAAATTAATGACGGGAACCCCTTCTAATCCTTCTAATTTTTGAAAGAATTTATCTTCTTGCCAAGGTTTAGGTAGTAAAACTTTTAAAGGATCTACCGGCATCGCAGACACATAAAGATCGGCTTCAAAAAGATAATCTTCCCCACCGTCTAAACCGCGCATTAAGAAGGCTTTAACTGTGCCATTTTCATTTAACAGAATTTCTTTTAAAGGGGCATTTAAGCGCACTTCTCCACCTCTAGCGGTGATGTAATCGACTAAAGGTTGGCAGAGTCTTTCCGGGGGTGAACCGTCGAGAAAAGCCATTTTTGAGCCGTTTTTCTCCTGTAAAAAGCGGTTGAGGGCCGTTAGTAGAATCGTGGCGGAAATCTCGTTAGGATCGATAAAGTTTAGGGCTTTCGACATAGCGATAAACACTTCTTTTTCTACCCTAGGCGGTATGTTTTGTTTCTCTAACCATTCCGACCAAGAATATTTATCCATCTCCTCGACGTAACTTTGGCCTTTAATAATGGCAGGAATTAAACCGAGTCCAAATTTAATTTTTTCCTCCCAAGTTAACATATCATTATTGCGAAGAATGGCAACAATACCGTTAATTGGGGCGGGAATATCTGGGAAGTCAAACCGCGAATAGGTCCCTGGTTTTTCCGGCTGATTGAAGATCATCGAGTGTTCTTTCCACTGTAGGCGATCTTCTATGCCTAATTCTTGGAATAATTGCAGCATATTGGGATAAGCGCCAAAGAAGATATGTAAACCGGTTTCGTACCAGTCCCCATCGGCATCTTTCCAAGCGGCAATTTTTCCCCCTAATACATCGCGACGTTCCAGTACGATGGGCGTATGTCCCGCATCGACAAGGTATTTCGCACAAGATAATCCGGCTAGTCCCGCACCAGCGATCGCAACTCGCATCGTTTCCTATCTACTCTCTAATGTCTTGTCTTTATCACATTCGCTATTATACTTCACATTTCGTTACATTTTTTTCAGCTTATCGAGAAGTCAGGAGACTCCGAGACAGGAGACAGGTGATAGGGTTATGGGGTTATAGGGTTTTGGGGTGATAGGGTGATGAGATAGCTTCCCCATCTCCCCACTCCCCCCCGCAACGCGCACGAAGTGGTCTCCCCATTTCCCTACACCCCACTACCCCACTACCCTCTCCCCAATGCTCCCTGATAACTGATATTGTGATATGTAATTAGCTTAATTCGCTTACCTTTTTAGTTCACGCGTACACCCTCTTCAATCGATCGCTATGACTTTTCCCACTACGTCACCTCAAGTCTCGGAAATAGAGAATAATCGTGCTTGGCATAATTTAACTGGGGAACAAACCCTAGAAATACTGAGAACCAATGGGGAAACCGGCTTAATCGAGGCTGAAATTGTTAAAAGAAAGGATATTTTCGGATTAAATGAACTAAAAGAAACGGGGGGACGTAGCCCGTTAATGATTTTATCGGAACAGTTTACTAACATTATGTTAGTGATGCTGATCGCCGTGGCGGTGGTTTCGGCAGTTTTGGACCTGAAAAAAGGGGAATTTCCCAAAGACGCAATCGCTATTTTTACAATTGTTATTTTAAACGGTATTTTAGGATATTTACAGGAAAGTCGGGCAGAAAAGGCATTAGCAGCCCTTAAGCAGTTATCCTCGCCCAAAGTTAGAGTTATTCGTAATGGTAGCACCTTTGAAGTGACAGCCAAGGAACTTGTCCCCGGGGATATCATGTTACTAGAAGCGGGGGTACAAATTGCCGCCGATGGCAGATTATTAGAAGCACAAAACCTGCAAATCCGGGAAGCTGCCTTAACGGGTGAAGCGGAATCGGTGAATAAACAAGCACAGAAGGTTTTACCAGAAGATGCCTCTTTGGGCGATCGCATTAACCTCGTCTATCAGGGTACGGAAGTAGTACAGGGGCGCGGGAAAGTGGCGATTACCAAGACGGGAATGGATACGGAAATCGGTAAAATCGCCGCCATGTTGCAAGGAGTAGAAAGTGAACCAACTCCCCTACAGCAGCGAATGTCGCAGTTAGGTAACGTTTTAGTGAGTAGTTCCCTAGCTTTAGTGGCTGTAGTCGTGCTTGGGGGCGTAATTCGCTTTGGTTGGCGGTTTTTTGAATCATTCCTCGAAACTTCCCTCAGTATGGCTGTGGCCGTTGTTCCCGAAGGTTTACCGGCAGTGGTAACGGTGACATTGGCAATTGGAACCCAAAGAATGGTGAGAAGACAAGCTTTAATTCGTAAATTGCCGGCAGTGGAAACCTTAGGCTCGGTAACGACGATTTGCTCCGATAAAACCGGAACTTTAACTCAAAATAAAATGGTGGTGCAGAAAGTTAATACCTCCGAGCAGACAATTACTGTCACGGGGGAAGGTTACGCGCCCATCGGTGAGTTTAATGGTGCTAGTGAAAGTGATCCCGAACTACAGGCAATTTTAACGGCTTGTGTGCTGTGTAATGATGCACTTTTGCAGAATCAAGCTCAAGAATGGTCAATTTTAGGCGATCCCACCGAAGGAGCTTTACTGACGTTAGCGGGTAAAGGAGGACTATATCGGGAAGCATTGGCACCACAAAGCCCTCGTTTAGGCGAATTTCCCTTTTCTTCCGAAAGAAAGAGAATGTCAGTAATCTGTGAGAATGCCCAGTTAGGTTTGGGGGATTCTGCCTATTTAATGTTTACCAAAGGATCACCGGAATTAATTCTCGAACGTTGTTCTCTGATCCAAGTTGGGGCGGAAAGTCAACCCTTAACACCTGAACAAAGAAGCCGTATTTTGGCACAAAATGACGAAATGGCGGGTAATGGCCTACGAGTTTTAGGTTTTTCCTATAAACCGATGACAGAAGTGCCAGAAGCGGAAAGAGAAGATAGTGAGGAACAATCCCTGGTTTGGTTGGGATTGGTGGGAATGCTCGATGCACCCCGCAAAGAAGTTAAAGAAGCGGTTGCCCTCTGTCGTCAAGCGGGAATTCGTCCGATTATGATTACCGGAGATCACCAATTAACGGCCAAGGCGATCGCCATTGAATTAGGCATTGCTGCCCCCGGGGAGCGAGTAATCACGGGTAAAGAATTAGAAAAAATGTCTCAGAATGACCTAGAGGGAGAGGTAGATGGTGTTAGCGTCTATGCTCGCGTTTCTCCCGAACATAAGCTGAGAATCGTCCAAGCTTTGCAAAAACGGGGCAAATTCGTCGCCATGACGGGGGACGGGGTGAACGATGCTCCGGCACTAAAACAAGCGGATATCGGTATCGCCATGGGCATTACTGGAACCGATGTCAGCAAAGAAGCCAGTGATATGATTTTGCTAGATGATAATTTTGCCACCATCGTCGCCGCCACCGAAGAAGGGCGCGTGGTTTACAGTAACATTCGGCGCTTTATTAAATACATTCTCGGCAGTAATATTGGCGAGGTTTTAACGATTGCAGCGGCTCCTCTGCTCGGTTTAGGCGGTGTACCCCTTTCTCCCTTGCAAATCCTCTGGATGAACCTTGTCACCGACGGTTTACCGGCTCTTGCTCTGGCAATGGAACCCGCCGAACCTAATGTGATGAAACGTCCACCTTTTAGCCCCCGGGAAAGCATTTTTGCTCGCGGTTTGGGTTGGTATATGATTCGCATCGGCATCGTCTTTGCCATTCTCACCATTATTATGATGGCTTGGGCTTACCAATATACTCAGGCAACCCCCGAAATCGGAGATCCCGGACGCTGGAAAACCATGGTATTTACTACCCTCTGTTTAGCACAAATGGGTCATGCTTTGGCGGTGCGTTCCCATACCCAGTTAGCTGTGCAAATGAATCCCTTCTCTAATCCTTACATTATCGCCGCCGTGGGCTTGACAACGATCCTACAATTGTTGTTAATTTATGCTCCTCCTCTACAAAGCTTCTTCGGCACTCAATGGATTAGTGGCACAGAATTATTAATCTGTTTTGGATTTAGTGCCTTAATGTTTGTTTGGATCGAGTTGGAGAAGTTATTTATTCGCTGGTTCATGACGAAAAAATAAATCAATGCCAACACCAATTATTCTGACTTTAACGGTTTTAGTCGTTGCTTTAGTCGCTTTCGTGGCGGAATGGCTACCGGTAGATTTAACCGCTTTATGCGTGGCGATTGTCCTGATTCTTTTGGGTTTAGTTACTCCCGAAGAAGGTATCGCCGGATTTAGTAGTTCTGCTACGGTGACGGTGATGGCGATGTTTGTACTTAGTGCTGGAATTACCCGCACGGGAGTGATTCAAGTAATTCGCGATCGCTTGCTGGTTTGGGGGGGCAAAAATCCCCACCAACAGGTATTTGTCTTAGGGGCATTAGTGGGGCCAATTAGTGCTTTTATTAATAACACGGCAGTGGTGGCGATCTTTTTACCCATCGTCGAAGATTGGTGTAAAAAACAAAAAATTTCTCCTTCTAAGTTATTAATTCCCCTTTCCTACGCGACGGTTTTAGCGGGGATGATTACCGTGGTGGGGACTTCTACTAACATTCTCGCTAGTGGTATTTCTGCCAAGCTGGGTTATGGGGAATTTAGCTTATTTCAATTCACTGCTTTAGGATTAGTCACTTTTTTGGCAGGTTTGATTTATTTAACAATTTTTGCCCCAAAATTACTACCCGATCGCAAATCTTCCACCGGGGAATTTTTAGAGGATGATTATGGTTCTAAAGTATATCTGAGTGAGGTAATTATTACCCCTCGTTCTAATCTTATCGGTCAAACTTTATACCAAAGTGGACTACAAAGAAAGTTTAATTTTGATGTGTTGGAATTAATCAGAAATAAGGTACATTTATCCCAACCTTTAGCTGATAAAGTTCTCAATGCTGGCGATATTTTAATCGTTCACAGTAGTCGGGAAGAACTATTAAAAATTAAAGATGAACGAGGCTTAGAAATCTTTGCCGATGTCAAATTTCAGAAAGGAGATATTGAATCGACAATTACTACAGGTGAGGAAAAATTAGCCGAGGTTTTGATTCTCTCTAATTCCCGTTTAATTGGGACAACTTTAAAAGATTTGAAATTCCGTCAGCGTTATAACGCAACGGTTTTAGCGATTCGGCGTGGTTCAGAATTACTGCAAGGAAGATTAGGAAAAATTCCTTTAAAGTTTGGCGATTTGCTCTTGGTTCAAGGACCAAAACAGAGTTTTATTGGTTTACAAACCACGCGAGAATTATTAGTCTTAGAAGAGAAAGAAATTGAATCATTGCGACAGGATAAGGGCATTATTGCTTTAATGATTACTTTGTTGGTGATTATTATTGCTGCTTTTGATATTCAACCGATTCTCGTCACCAGTTTAGTTGGGGTGGTTTTAATGGTAATTACTGGCTGTCTAAAACCGGGGGAAGTCTATGGTTCCATTCGTTGGGATATTATCTTTTTATTAGCGGGTTTAATTCCCCTGGGTACTGCCATGGATAACTCGGGAACGACTAAATGGTTGGCAGATAATTTAGTGGCTATCGGCGGCCATCTTTCGGGGTTTTGGATCTTAGTTTTCTTCTATCTAATTACCTCATTTTTAACTGAAATCCTCTCTAATAACGCCGCCGTGGTTTTAATGATTCCCGTCGCCGTGGAAGTGGCGAAAACTTTGGGTTTAAATCCTTTGGCTTTTATGTATGCTGTCACCTTTGCTGCTTCTAATAGTTATCTCACACCAATTGGCTATCAAACTAACACCATGGTTTATGCACCAGGCGGCTATAAATTCCTCGATTTTACCCGTTTGGGTGCGCCCCTAAATTTAATTTTGACGATTTTAACCCCTAGTTTAATTGTCTTGTTTTATGGCTTGAAATAAAGAAAGAGATCGAAGATTCTTCGATCTCTAAAAAGAATTTGATAGTAGTCAAAACTATTTCGATTCAGCGAAGCGTTTACGCAGGGATTCGGCTCGCTTTTTCGCTACGGTATTATTAGGATCAAATTTGAGAGTTTCTTCGTAGGTTTCGAGAGCTTTTTTAGCCATTTGTTTCTTTTCGTAAACATTGCCAAGATTATTGAGAGCGATCGAGTATTCGGGATAAAGTTTAATTGCTTCTTTGTAGTTACGAATCGCTAATTCTAATTGTTCTTGGGCAAAATAGGAAAAACCGAGCGCATTGTAGATTAGAGCTTGATTTTCTGGTTCGATGCTTTCTTCCTCAGAGATTTTTAAAGCCTTTTGTAGTAAACTCAATGCTTGAACATAGAGTTTTTTATCGAGATAAAGACTCCCTAATTCATAGTAATCTTTAGCTGTACCTTTTTCTTTTTGCAATTTCTTTTGTAGCTTGTTAAAGGTTCCTTCCACTCGACGGGTTTTAAAGATTTGCACGATGACAAAAATTCCTAAACCAATCACGAAAATTAGCAATCCAGAAACGTAAATAAGCGGCAGGGTATCTTCCATAATTAGCGATCGAGCAATTAATATTTTTATACTTATTCAATCAGATTATAGCAGGATTTAGTCAGTTATCAGTTGTCAGTTATCAGCTTTTTTCTCCCCACACCCCACACCCCACACCCCATCACCCTATCTCCCCATTTCCCGAATTCTCAGGGGTAAGCCCCAATAGTTCACCCGTTCTACTAACCAGCCGGTGGATTCTAGCCGCTCGATCGCTTGATTGACGCGTTCTCGGAGACTTTGGTACTGTAAACCTTTAGGGAGAACGACTCCTAGAGCGATCGCCCCCAACTGGATCGGTAATTGACGATAATTGGGGAATTGCTGCACCCAACCGGTTAAAAGGCTATTATCAGCCGCAAAAGCGTCTATTTCCCCCGTTTCCAGTAAATTTAAAGCTTCTTGATAGGAAGCAACCCCGCGCAGGGTAGCGTTAGGTAAATGGGAACGCACAAGGGCGATTGTCGTCGAGCCGTTGAGTACGGCGATTCTAGAGTTAGCTAGGTCTTCTAAACGCTGAAATAGCAGGTTTTTCGTCACAAAACCGCTGCTATCGAGGTAATAAAAGGGGCTAAAATCCACTAAGCGCTGACGTGCAGGAGTAATCGCCACACGAGCGATCGCCAAATCCACCCGATCATCAATAACCACCTGTAAACGCTCTTGATTACTAACGGGTTTGAGAATAATAGCACTGTCAGAACCGAGAATTTCTGACGCTAGACGTTTAGCGATGTCGATTTCCAATCCTTGCAGATTCCCCTGAGAATCAAGGAAAGCGAGGGGAGGGAGATTATTTTTGACAGCGACAATTAATTTTCCCCGGCGTATAATTGTATCGAGATCGGCGCTAAAACTTGGGGCTACACCTAAGAGCAAAAAACCAAGAATAAATAACAAATTTTTCATACTGTTTTACCTAGACTAACTCGATTTCTGCCTTGATTTTTAGCGGCGAACATGGCATGATCAGCCCGCTCGATCACCTCTTCTAGATTATTATCTTGAGGGCTAAATGTTGCCACACCGATACTAGCAGTAACTGGCACTTTTTGTTGAGCAAGTTCAATATTTAACTTGTTAATTACTTGACAAATGCGCTGGGCTGTGGTAGCAGCATCTTCAAGATTAGTTTCTGGGAGAATAGCGACAAATTCCTCGCCCCCAAAGCGCCCAAAACTATCCACTTGACGCAGACAGGTTTTAATTGCCCCAGCGACAGTAATTAAAGTTTTGTTTCCTAGGATATGACCAAAGGTATCGTTAATATGTTTAAAATGGTCGATATCGATGAATAGAACCGAAAAATAACGATGATAACGACGACATCGTTGAAATTCTTTCTCACCTAAGTAGAGAATCTCTCGACGATTATTTACCCCAGTTAGGCTATCAGTTCTGACTAGCTTTTCTAGTTGAGAATTGATATTTTTAAGTTCTTCTTGAGTCTTTTTGAGTTCTAGATGAATTTTAACTCTGGCTAACAGTTCCCAACTATGAAATGGTTTATTTACATAGTCCACAGCCCCAGAATTAAAAGCATTGAGAATATCTTCTTTTTCCTTACTATCTGTCACAAAGATAATTGGTATATGAGCGTATAAATTGTCATTTTTTAGTCTTCGACAAAGTTCTATTCCCCCCATATATGGCATCATTAAGTCAAGAAGAATTAGGTCAGGATTAGCAGTTTTTACTCGTTCTATTGCCTGTTTAACACTACTAGCAAAACTGGTGGCATAACCAGCAGAATCAAGAATCTCCACAGCTAATTGGAGATTTTTGCCCACATCATCAACAACTAAAACTAGACAGTCTTCAGCAGAAAATTTAATCATCATCAGTCAGTATAAGTAATCAAGTCAAGGAGAAAATAGAGATACAATTATTAGTGATAAGCTGTTCGTAATTTAAATTGCTTGTTGAGACGAGGCAAGAGGCAAGAGTCAACAGTAAAGGGATTGGGAGAGATTCGGCTAATCTAAGAATAAGCGGTTTAAATACCTCTTAGCTTACAGCATTTCTGATAAAAATGAAGTATGATGGGATTGGGCATCACCCCCAAAGGTTAAGCTTGTCCCTAGTTTCTAGAAGTCCGCTTTTTTCGACTAGAATCAAAAAAGCCAGCCAGAATAGCCACAATTAAAAAAATTTCTCCTCTTAGACTTGACGTGAAAGAGTCCCTTAACCCTACTTCTTTGGATCTCAAAACCATTTTTCCCTTTAAACTCGACGACTTCCAGCACTCGGCGATCGCCGCTCTCGCTGCCGGTAAATCAGTGGTCGTCTGCGCTCCCACGGGTTCCGGCAAAACTTTAATCGGAGAATACGCTATCTATCGCGCCCTAGAAAGGGGCAAACGGGTTTTCTACACCACTCCCCTGAAAGCTCTTTCTAACCAAAAATTCCGGGATTTTCAAGAAAAATTCGGTCGCACCCCCACCGATGGCGATGAGGATTCCCCGCTGCTCTTTGCCGAAGTGGGATTGATTACCGGGGATGTGGTGATCAATCCTTCAGCATTAATTGTAGTCATGACTACAGAAATTTTTCGCAATATGCTGTACAAAACCCCGATCGGTCAGGTAGGCACTTCCCTAGAAAACGTGGAAACCCTGGTTCTCGATGAATGTCACTATATCAGCGATCGAGGTCGCGGCACCGTTTGGGAAGAATCAATTATCTACTGTCCCCCTAGTATCCAATTAGTCGCCCTCTCCGCCACCATCGGCAACCCCGGGGAACTCACCGACTGGATTAACTGGGTGCGGCAACTGCCCCAATCCGGCGACAATAAACAGACCTCCAGCTGCGAGCTAATTAACTCCGATTTTCGCCCCGTCCCCCTGCGCTTTTATTTCGTTAATAAAGAGGGATTATTCCCGCTGCTCGACCCAAAACAGAGCAAAGTTAACCCGAAACTACGCTCAAAAGTCGGCCACGGCAAACCCCGACGCTTAAAACGAGAAGATTGTCCCACCATCGCCTCCATTGTCACCACTCTGCGGGACAAGGATATGCTCCCAGCTATTTACGTCATTTTCAGCCGTAAAGGTTGCGATCAGGCGATTCGAGAGCTAAAAAACCTCAATCTCGTTAATCCAGAAGAAGCTAGAGCCATTTACTACCGTTTACTCATTTTCTTCCTGGAAGATAATCCCAATCTGCAAGAACTGACCCTTTCCTTCTTTGCCGTCGAAAATCCGCCCCTACACCAGAAATTACTGGCTTTTTTCGCTAATAACCCCCAGTCTGACGAGCAACTCCTCAGCCTCTTAACCGCCGACCCCGAGACGAAAAATCAACTATTTGAATTCCTGGCCAGTGCTTCCCAATTGGTGCGGGCCGACCAAGTGGAACCCCTCACCCGGGGCTGTGGTGTTCACCATGCCGGGATTTTACCCCTCTGGAAAGAATTAGTCGAACAACTCTTTGAAGCCGGTTTAATTAAGGTGGTTTTTGCCACCGCTACCCTCTCGGCCGGGATTAATATGCCCGCCCGCACCACCGTTATCTCGGCCCTCTCCAAACGCACCGATGATGGCCATAGTATGCTGACTCCCTCGGAATTTGTCCAGATTGCCGGCCGGGCGGGTCGCCGGGGAATGGACGCGGTGGGCCATGTGGTGACAGTACAAACGCCCTTTGAAGGGGCAAAAGAAGCGGCTTTTCTGTCCACCGCTCAACCGGAACCCCTGCAAAGCTGTTTTGCGCCCAGTTACGGCATGGTCTTAAATCTCCTGCAAAAACACAGTCTAGAGGAGGCCAAAGACCTCTTAGAGCGCAGTTTCGCCGAATATCTCGCTCGTTTGAAGTTAAGCCCCGAACGACAACAGATTACCGCCTTAACCACCGAATTAGCCAAGTTGGATATGGAGTTAGCCGGTATCGAACGGGAGCAGGTCTTCAGTTACGAAAAGCTACGGGAAAGACTGCGGGAAGAAGAAAGACTGTATAAAATCATCGCTAGTCAGTCAGAGGCCCAGAAAAGACAGGAAATACATCTAAAATTGCCGAATATTCCCGTCGGAACTATCCTCCATCTCAAGGGCAAACATATTAAGGTCCCCGTCCCCGTCCCCGCTATCTTTGTCAATACCCTGCACGGCGCTGGTCAAGTGCGAACTCTTGTTTGTTTAGGCAGTGATAATCGCTGGTATTTAGCCGCCTATGCCGATATTAGCGAGATCGATCGAGGTTTTCTCACTCCTGCGGCATTAGGCGAACTGATCCCCCCTTCCCTAGCAGCTGTTTCCCTAGGGGGGTGGCGCAAGGGTGAGGAAAATACTCAGGCGATCGCCGATTTAATCCCCCAACAAGTGCAGGGCATCCCACCAGTGGCGGAACTGGCAACACAAGCACAAAAAATTGAAATTGTCAATAGTCAAATTGCCGCTCATCCCCTGCAAAAACGCAAAAATCCAGGGCGATTGATGAAATTATACTACGATCGAGAGATTGCTCGCGATAAGTTACACAAGACCCAGATTAAATACCAAAAACAACAATCCCGTAAATCCTACTACTGGGAAGAATTTCTGAATCTAATCGAGATTTTGCGGGAATTCCAAGCATTAGAGGGTTATTTGCCCACTCCCCTCGGAGAAGCGGCGGCCACTATTCGCGGGGAAAATGAACTCTGGTTAGGATTAGCGATGATGTCCGGAGATTTGGACAGATTGACTCCTAGCCAACTAGCCGCCGCCATCAGCGCCATGATTACGGAACCCCCTCGCCCCGATACTTGGTGCAATTACCCGCCTGTGCCAGAAGTTATCGATATTTTGCGACAAGGAGAGGGAAATTACCCCGGTCTGCGAGAAGTTCGCCGTTTACTCTATCAAGCTCAATCTCGCTACGATATCACTATTCCCGTCTGGTTAGAAACCCAACTGATGGGGATTGCCTCCCGTTGGGCCCAGGGGACATCCTGGCCAGAATTGTGCGAAAATACTAGCCTCGATGAGGGAGATCTAGTGCGATTATTACGGCGCACCGTCGATGTTCTCTGGCAAATTCCCCAAATTCCCCGGGTTTCCCCAGTCCTTAAAGATAATGCCCGTCTCGCCGTCACAGCCATGAAGCGCTTTCCTTTGTAATATTGATCGCTCTTTTAAACAATGGGAGATGGTAGGGAAAGTAACTGTTGGTGGATCTGCTCGATGAGGGCGAGGATTTGCTGATAATTGTGGTGCAATCCCTGATGATAGAGGTGATTTGCTCCTTGATTTAAATCCGCTAAAGCTGATTGATAATAACCCAATTGATGCCGCAGTAATCCCCTTCTAATATAAGCATCGGCATAAAAAGGATCGATGGCAATCGCCTGATTTAAATGAGCGATCGAGCGTTCGTATTCACCTAATTGGTGAGCGGTACAAGCTAGATTATAGTAGGCTGAGGCGTTATTTTTATTTAACCGGAGAGCTTGAGTAAAATCCGCTTTAGCTGAGGTAAAATTTTGGAGGGCTAAATGAGATAAACCTCGATCATTATAAATAGTGGCTAAAGTGTCGGGTTGCCAGTTAGTAATTTGACGCAAGGATTGATTAAAATCGGCTAGGGCAAGGGGATAATTTTTCATGGCTGCCTGAACTAACCCCCGATTATAGTAGGCTTGATAATAGGTGGGTTTTAACCGGATAGTCTGGTTATAATCGGTCAGCGCCTGTGGATAATCTCCCAAACGATAAAAAGCTAAACCCCGATGGAAATAGGCTAGATAATTATCAGATTGCTGTTGTAAAGAGCGGGTGCAGTCTTGCCAAGCGTGGAGATAATCCTGCAAATAAATCTCAGTTAAACAGCGATTACTGTAGGCTAGGGCCAAGTTATTTTCCCGTTCGATCGACTGATTGAAATCCTGCAAAGCTTGCTGATAATTACCTGCCTCTAGTTGTTCAATTCCCGATCGCAACCAGTAGGATAAATGTACTGATTGAGCCGCTTTTCCCAGCCGAGGCCATCCCCCCAGCACAAGCGAGCAGAGCAGTGCAACAATAACCAATCCACCGAGGCGAGGAAGAAAATTTTTCAAAACCGTTGACATAGGAGTATCTTTGTGCATATACTCCCAATTCTGAGGAAACTTTCTCGATCGATCAACAGACAGCCTGTCAAATGCAGTTATCAGTTATCAGTTATCAGTTATCAGATGTGAGTTTTCAGTTCACTGATTACTGTTTACTGTTCACTGTTCACTGAAAATACACCCCACACCCCACAGTCTAGGACTGGTCTATGTCTCTAGAGGTCAGTCTGCGATAAGCTGATTTGACATCCTCGCCGCCGTAAAACGGACGGCGATTCCCAAACCTCACGATTTAGGTTTCTGCTTCTTTCCCTTGCGGGGTTCCGCACCTGCCTTAACAGATTTACTCTGTTCTGGTCTTATGGTCGCTCTACAGACTGAC
>NZ_JADBUE010000037.1:0-5607 GCF_020245805.1 Microcystis sp. M179S2
GAATAATTGTGGGAGGGTGGACAGGGTTCACCCTTTTTTGTCGGCAATTGCGATCGCAGATCCGCTCAAAACCAATAGAAATCTAAATGTCTGAGTCTCTCCAAAAGGTAACAAGTAAACTATAAAGGATATCGTCATCAGAATCTGAGCGGCGATCGACTCCCGAATATATGGACAACAAAAACCCATGGAGACAACCTATACCCTAGCTGATGGGCGTGAAGCACTTCAATGCCCCACTTTAGTTGAAGATGATCGCACGGGCATGAGTCCCGAAACCCTAAAACGGGCTTTTCTGGACAATTTGTTTTATTTGCAAGGGGTTAACCGCACCGATGCCAGTCCCTACAATTACTATGTCGCCCTTGCCTACACCGTTCGCGATCGCCTGCTGCGTCGTTTTCTGAAATCCACCGACACCTACAAACAAGAAAAAGTTAAACTCGTCTGCTATTTCTCCGCCGAATTCCTCATGGGGCGGTATTTAGGCAATAATCTCGCTAATTTGGGTATTTATGACCGAATCAAAGAGATGATCGAGGAATTAGGTCTTGATTTTGAGGAAATTATCGAACAGGAACCGGATCCCGGCCTGGGAAACGGCGGTTTAGGTCGTTTAGCGGCTTGTTTCCTCGATTCCCTCGCTTCCCTAGAAATTCCCGCCATCGGTTACGGTATCCGCTACGAATTTGGCATTTTCCATCAAATGATCCAAAACGGTTGGCAGGTGGAAATCCCCGATAACTGGCTACGCTTCGGCAATCCTTGGGAATTACCCCGTCCCGATGAAAGTGTGGAAGTAAAACTGGGTGGCCGGACGGAAATCTATCACGATGATAAGGGACAGGAACGGGTACAATGGCTGCCGGAACGTCGGGTTTTAGCCATTCCCCACGATACCCCCGTCCCGGGTTACAAAACCAACACGGTTAACGCTTTGCGTCTCTGGAAAGCAGAAGCGAGTGAATCGTTTAATTTTGAGGCTTTTAACGCCGGATTATACGATCAATCCGTGGCCGAAAAAATGGACGCGGAAACCATTTCTAAAGTCCTTTATCCCAACGATAACACCCCCGCCGGTCGAGAATTACGTCTCGCCCAACAATACTTTTTTGTGGCCGCTTCCCTGCAAGATTTAATTCGCATTCACCTAAAAAGCCACAAAAATCTGCAAAACTTCCACGAAACCGCCGCTATTCAACTGAACGATACTCACCCTGCCATTGCGATCGCTGAGCTAATGCGTTTGTTAGTGGATGAAAACGGCTTAGAATGGTCAAAAGCTTGGGCAATTACCCAAAAAACCTTCGCTTATACCAATCATACCCTATTGCCGGAAGCCCTGGAACGTTGGTCGGCGGATTTACTTGGCAAACTGCTGCCCCGACATCTAGAAATTATCTATCTGATCAATCACTTTTTCCTTGAGGATGTGCGGACTTGGTTTCCCGATAACGAGGAATTATTGGGCAAATTGTCGATAGTTGAAGAAGCTGGTTGGGGTAATAAACAAATTCGCATGGCTAATTTAGCCTGTGTGGGTAGTCACTCGATTAACGGAGTCGCCGCTTTACACACGGAGTTACTGCAAAAAGACACCCTGAAAGAGTTTGCCATGCTCTGGCCGGAAAAATTCTACAATAAAACCAATGGTGTCACCCCGCGCCGGTGGATTTTATTGAGCAATCCCCAATTATCGGCAATATTTACCGAAAAAATCGGCGATAATTGGTTAAAAGACCTGAAGGAATTGCGAAAACTGGAACAATACCTTGATGATCCCGCATTCCGTCAGCGTTGGTATGAAATTAAACAGGCGAATAAGGCCGATTTAGCGGCTTATATGCTGAAAACCCGCAATATCGAGGTGGATGTTAATTCGATTTTCGATGTGCAGGTAAAACGGATTCACGAATACAAACGCCAACATCTGGCAGTTCTGCACATTATCGCCCTTTACAATCGCATTAAACAGAACCCTCAGATCGATATCGTGCCGCGCACTTTTATCTTTGGTGGTAAGGCAGCCCCCGGTTACTTTATGGCGAAGTTAATTATTAAGTTAACTAATGCTGTAGCTGAAATTGTGAATAAGGATCCTGATGTCAGAGGTCGTTTAAAATTGGTTTTCCTGCCTAACTTTAACGTTTCTTTGGGTCAACGCATCTATCCGGCGGCGGATCTTTCCGAACAGATTTCTACGGCGGGTAAGGAAGCTTCCGGAACCGGTAATATGAAGTTTGCCATGAATGGCTCCCTCACCATTGGGACTCTGGACGGCGCTAATATCGAAATTCGCGAGGAAGCAGGAGCAGAAAATTTCTTCCTTTTTGGCTTGACAGCAGAAGAAGTTTATGCTAAGAAGGCACAGGGTTATGAACCGATGAGCTATTACAAAAATAATCGCGAATTGAAGGGAGTGATCGATCGAATCAAGAGTGGTTATTTTAGCCATGGTGACCCGGAATTATTCAGGCCGATCGTTGATTCTCTCCTCTACGATGACCAGTATATGCTTTTAGCTGATTATCAATCCTACGCTGATTGTCAGGAACAGGTAAGTCAAGCTTATCGCGATCGGGACAAGTGGACGCGGATGTCGATTCTCAACTCGGTTCGTATGGCCAAATTCTCTAGCGATCGCACAATCTGGGAATATTGTCAAGAGATTTGGAAAGTTAATCCGGTCAAGATTAGTTTAGAGGATTAAAAAACTCGGTCAAGTTCGGGTTTAGTCTTTGACTAGCCCGAATTCTGGAACCGTCGCCCCCAAAATGCTTTGGGAAAACGATAAAATTTATTATTTTTTGCTATCCAAAAATTCGGTCAACACTTTTGAGTTTTAGGGTGAATGATGCGGCGAGCTTTTTGATTATGAGGAAAAATAGAAATGTCAGTAATAATTGAACAAAACCTAGGGGAAATTTTAGCCCAGATTAATCAAAAATTAGAGAATTTACAAAAAGATGTTACAGACATCAAAATTGAGTTAACAGAAGCTAAGGGGGAAAGACAGGTATTAAAGGTGGAAATCGATAACCTGAAGCAAGATGTTAATGCGATTAAAAGTTCACAACAGGCTCAAATTTGGACATTAATTGGTATTTTAATTACGGCGGTAGGAGGGTTTTTAGTGGCAGTGGGTAGGTTTGTTATTTCGGGTAATCCTTAATTGCAATACCGTCTAAACTATGATTAAGAGTGATTGAATGATCGACTATGATTGGGTTGTTTTTAGACAATCCAATGTCTAAACTATGATTAGAATGATTGAATGATCGACTATGATTGGGTTGTTTTTAGACAATCCCACAATCACAAAAATCCTATTCATTTGATTCCCAAGTATTAAGGATATTCTAAGAATAAATTTTGAAAAGTATGGGTATCCTGCCAGCGATAGATTGAAAAATCGCGGCGATCTGACGTTAAAATTCTCCCGTGTCCTAAGTTTTCAGCTAATACTACTAATGAAGCATCAGCTAGATCCATTGGTATATCTTCATAACGTTTCATAAGTTGTTGCATTCGTCTAACATGATTTGATTGTAATTCAAATACTTCAAAACCACCTGCTAAGAAATTTTGAATAAATAGCAGTTGAGCATGATTACCGAGACGAGTTAGCAAAAGGTAACAAGTTTCGGTGACAACACACCAGGTTGTTATTAGGGGTTCTCGCAATCTTTGAATTACAAGCTGTGCTTGTTGATGATGATTATCTTGCTCATTGGCGAGGGCCAACCAGAAGCCTGTATCAACTATAATCATGTTTGGCTGACCATTCTTCCTTGAGGATGGTTTTATAATTAGTAGAAAGATCGGGCGAACCTTGTCCACACCCAATAAAACCGCTTTCTTTCAGCACTTTAAGGGGAGCTGAGTTACGCGGGTGTAGTTTGGTATATTGTTGCTCAATAACTTGATTGAGTAGGGTAGTTATATCCTGATCGCTATGTTGTTGGATGTAGGCGAGTTTTTCCCTTTGTTCTTGGCTAAGATGAATGGTGATGTCCATAGTCTTTCTCCTTAATAATGTCTAAACTATGATTAGAATGATTGAATGATAAACTATGACTAGGTTATCCTTTGTCCTTGATAATCACGAATATTTGTTGTATCACATTATATCATAAGGTCGCTCTCTCTCAAAAAAAAATCACAGTCCATCACATAATCACATCAAGCACAGTACAGACAATGAATGAACAACGCGCCCAAGCTTATGTTAATTTAATTGAACAGTTGCTCGCTTGTGCTGATGGTGAGGAACCCAATTAAAATTAGGGAAAATAGCGATAAAAATCCCGTCGATGTAGAACACGCATCATTTCTACCTTATTTCCTTGTACTTCTATTCCGATACGATAGTCACCAACACGAATACGATAACGATTAGGATAACCCTTCATCGCCTTAATATTACTTAAAACCTCCAAATTGATAGCTAAGGGGAGTCTTTCAAAAGCAATATCGACGATTTGATCATATATAGGTTGTTTTTTCAACTTCTTTAAATCTTTTAAAAATAATTGGCGATACTCAACTTCCAAATTATTTCTCCAGATATTGTAATGCTGTTTGACGGTCTAATAAAGGGGTTGACATCGCTTCATCCATTGCTTGACTTAGACAATAATCTTCTAATCTATCCGATAACTCATCTAAGGCAATTTCCGCTTCGGGAAAGATTTGTTTCCACACTTTAATAGGGATAACAACCCCTGTTAATTCACCATTTGTATCTCTCAGGTACTCAATTTCTAACATTTAACGCTTCGGATTATCATTAGTTTTATATCTCCCGGCATTTTGTGGGAAACTATACAATAATATACCAAATAATAACAAGTAGCGCCATAAATTCTGATGTATAATGACTTTTAAGGGTAGTTTGGGGTTGAAGGGTACGGTTATGGATGAAGCCAAATTACAAACTTATGTTAATTTAATTGAACAGGCGATCACCGTCATTTCGATGGTGTGGAGTCTCTTTATGCTTTCTCTTCGCCAGACCAATTGATGGCCGACTTCAACTCTGACATTTTGAGGTGGAATTATGAACACGGTCGTTCTTGAAGTTCGCTCCTTGACTGACACCCTTGCCGATGCCGTTCAAGCGATGAAAACTGGTCGAGCAGAAAAAGAAGTTCGTATCAGTTTTGCTACCCCCGAACTTCTCTGGAAAGTTCTGACTGCCAAGCGGTGGCAACTCCTCAAAGCTATGTGCGGTGCTGGCCCCATTTCTATCCGTGAGGCGGCGAGGCGAGTACATCGGGATGTTAAAGCAGTACATGGAGATATTACGGCACTTTTAAATGTCGGTATTCTGAGTCGTGTAGCAGATGGGAGTGTAGAGTTCCCGTTTGAAGCGATCAAGGTTGAATTCATGTTGCAAGCCGTTTGATCGCCGGATTAGCAGCGATCGCGAATAAAGAGGACACATGAACCAAAAGTATTATCATTCTCAAAGGTAAGTAGGGAGGCGTTAAAAGTTGTCAGACACCCCCCTTATCAAGGGGGGATTAAGGGGGGATCGGCACCCCCCTTATCAAGGGGGGCAGGGGGGATCGAACCTAAAATCCATTTTTAATTTAATTATAACCA
>NZ_JADBUE010000370.1:0-18945 GCF_020245805.1 Microcystis sp. M179S2
AAATGGGGCGAAAGTCTGTGGACTCTGTGTAAGACAGTACATGGTTTTTTAACTGTGGTATGCGACGGTGGTGGAAGCAGAAACTTAAATCGTGAGGTTTAGGAATCGCCGCACTTTTAGGGCGGCGAGGATGTCAAGATTCCACCTCTTTTATTCTAGTCAATTTTTCTCGCCCCGCCCACGATAGCTGAAAACAGCCCATTGCCAGCTTAAGATCACTGGGTTAGGCGATCGTTCCCGTCAGGGGGGAACTAGGACTAGCATAGGACTTAATCGGCATTCTTCCCGCTAAATAGGCTAAACGTCCCGCTTTTGCCGCCATTACC
Organism: Microcystis sp. M179S2; assembly: GCF_020245805.1. NCBI lineage: Bacteria > Bacillati > Cyanobacteriota > Cyanophyceae > Chroococcales > Microcystaceae > Microcystis > Microcystis sp. M179S2. The sequence goes on from NZ_JADBUE010000370.1 coordinate 327, forward strand.
ATGGCTTGCGCCATCATAGCCGGATTGGCCGCCATAGCGATCGCACTGTTAATTAATAAAGCATCGGCCCCCATTTCCATGGCCCGGGCTGCTTCTGAGGGTGTACCGATCCCGGCATCTACCACCACGGGAATTTTGGCCGATTCGATGATAATCGCGATATTTGCCTCATTTTTAAGGCCCTGTCCCGACCCGATCGGCGATCCTAGGGGCATAACCGTGGCGCAGCCAGCCTCCTCTAAACGTTTGGCCAAGAGAGGATCGGCATTAATATAGGGCAGTACGGCAAAACCTTCTTTAACTAATTGTTCCGCCGCTTGCAAAGTTCCGATCGGATCGGGTAATAAATATTTAGGATCGGGAATAACTTCGAGTTTAATAAAGTTATTGTCTTCCTGTCCCAATAATTTGGCCATTTCTCGCCCTAAACGAGCCACCCGAATCGCTTCTTCGGCCGTTTGACAACCGGCAGTGTTGGGTAACATCCAGATTTTCGACCAATCAATCGCCTCTGCTAATCCCTCATGACCGGGTGCGTTCGTTTGTACTCGTCTAACGGCAACTGTGACAATCTGACATTCACTGGCACTAATACTTTCCTGCATAGTCGTCAGATTGGCATATTTGCCAGTCCCAGTCATCAAGCGGGAGTGAAAGGTTTTCCCGGCAATGGTGAGGCGATCATTCTGGGGCGATAAAAGCGCTTGGGGTTTATTCTCAAGGATAGTTAAGGACATAGGTGGAACAGTAACGGGGGATGGTTGATTAAAGCGATCGCAGCTAAAATGGGTCAAAATGGGATTAACTTTGTCATTAATCACCAGGTCAGCGATCAAGGAAGCAGTGACAGGAGCGAGTAAAATGCCGTTACGATAGTGACCGGTGGCTAAAATCAGGTTATCACAGCTACTGCAGCCTAAAATGGGCAATTCATCCGCTGTACCCGGGCGGAATCCCCACCACATTTCCTCGATTTCCCAGTCAGCTAAAGGGGGATAGAGACGGGTAGCGCGCTCAAAAAGGGTTTGTAGTCCTTGGGGTGTATTACCCGTTTGCCAGGCCACTTTTTCGGAAGTGGCCCCGATAATTAAACGACCATTGCGACGGGGAACCAGATAGGTTTGCGGACCGAATAAAACTCTCGCTAAGGTCTGGTTAGGGGGCATTTTTACCGCGGCCATTTGACCTTTGACGGGATGGATGGGGAGGGGTAAAAGTTGACTCGTCCAGGCTCCCGTCGCTAAAATGTAAATTTTTGCTTCTAATTCCCCAATTGAGGTATAAATACTCTTGACTTTTCCCTGCTTTTGCTGTATGGCGTGGACTTCGATGCCTTGGCGAATTTCTACCCCTAAATTTTCGGCCGCTTGTTGCAGCGCAGTCACTAGCTGCCGGTTATCCACTTGTCCATCGTCGGGATACCACCAACCACCGATCACATCTTTACCTAGTCCGGGTTGGTAAAGGTGAACTGCATTGCTGTCTAACCAAATTTTATTAACTTCCTCGGTAGTAACGGGCTGATCTAGCTCGTAAACGGGAGCAAGAATACCGCAGGGATAGTAACCGCTGTTTATCCCCGTTAAATCCTCGATTTTGCGGCTCCACTCTGGATATAGCCAGCGCGATTGCAGACAAAGATCGAGAAAGGGACTCGGGGGAATCCCCTCCGCATGGGGGGCCAACATTCCCGCAGCCGCACGACTAGCGGCCTGAGCTATATCTCGAACTAGGAGGGTAACTTTTGCCCCGCGCAATTGCAAATCGACGGCGATCGCTAATCCGATGATACCACCGCCCACGATCAAAATTTCGCTAGTTGAGTTCATAAAGTCTCTGACACCAAAAATAATTACTGAAATGAAAAGGAATTAGAAGTTAGAAAAAGAAAAACGTAGTAAAATAAGATATATAGTCTTTTTATCCCAATTAATCATAATTTTTAGCTTGATTGACTACTAAAATCGCAATTAGTCAGCCGAGAGGGGGAAGAAGTGAGGCTACTGGCATAATTTAAGCTTAAGATGATTTGTAGTCGATCTTTTCTAAGCTTCCCTTTTTCTTTAGAGCTTATGACTTCCTCTACTGTCGATCGAGTTTATCAAGGTCAATTCGGAGAGTTTACGATTACGGATAGCGATCGCCTAGGTGTGCGTCTCTACCGTCTGGGGTTAAATTTAGCGGCTTTTAGTTTTGCTGTCGCTACAATTATAGTTCTCACCCGACCGCAATTATTGCCCCTAACCAACCTTTTATACATTGGTTTTTGTCTGGGGTTAGGCATCAGTTTATTGACTATCCATATATATTTAATTCCCCTTCATCGTCTCCTGCAAGTTTTTTGGCTAATTGGGGCGATTACTTCCCTAATTTTCAGCCTCTATTCTCACCTTTCTCCCCTAGAATTTGTCTATCACCACCCGGTGAGTTTATTCGGTGTGGGCTTTATTTTTGCTAGTCTCACGGGGATTTATTTCAAAGAAGCTTTTTGTTTTAATCGTCTAGAAACCAAGTTTTTAACCCCTCTAGTTCCCACCCTTTTACTCGGTCATCTTTTGGGGATATTGCCCTTAAATTGGGAGAAGGGGCTATTAATTCTCTGGGCGACTTTATTCGTTATCTTTGCTCTGGGAAAGTTAAGCCAACCTCTCCCCAACGATATCGGTGATAAATCGGTATTTGAACATCTTAATCATGGATGAACTCTCCAGAGATTAATCGGAAAATATTCGGGAAATTAAGTCAGCTGCCCGCGTATCTAAATGCCTCTCTTGTCTTTTGTGTGATCAGTTTTCAGCTTTTTGTTCTTTATCTCTTTCTGGTTTATCTTTGGTCAGTAAACAGTAAGCAGTAATCAGTGAAAAGACAGTAGGAAACTTCTCTTTAATACTGTCACTTAAAACTCAAATCTGATAACTGATAACTGATAACTGATAACTGATAACTGTTACTTATCTGGGGGCCTCTATGGTAGCGGGATTAGCGGTATTGGGAGTCTTGCTAGTGAACATTTGTATTAGACTAAAACCGACAAAAGCGAGTAAGGCTATGCCACCAATAGTAGTAACAATTTTACCCACGAGATTTTCTGTCGGGGGTTGTTCGGGGGCATCCTCGTTAGGATCCTCCGAATGGGCAAAACGATTGTAGAGGAAATCGAGGGCTTCATTGCGGAGTTCGTAGTAACGGGGATCCTCGGTAATTTGGGAACGAACCCGGGGACGAGCAAAAGGCATCTTTAACACCTCACCGATTTTAGCGCTCGGGCCGTTGGTCATCATCACCAAGCGATCGCACAAGAACAAAGCCTCATCGATATCGTGGGTAATCATCAACACAGTTAACTGGTGTTCTTGCCAGATTTTCAGCAATTCTTCCTGTAATTCCTCTTTGGTGATCGCATCTAAGGCCCCAAAGGGTTCATCGAGGATGAGGACTTGGGGACGAATGGCCAGGGCGCGGGCGATCGCTACCCGTTGTTTCATGCCTCCCGATAATTGGGGAGGTTTTTTCTGGGCTGCTTCTGTCAATCCCACTAGGGATAGATTTTCTTCCACAATCTTCACCTTCTCAGCCTGAGATTTTTGGGGATAAACGGAATTAACCCCGATATAAACGTTCTCAAAGGCAGTTTTCCAGGGCAGAAGCGAATAATTTTGGAACACCATCATCCGGTCCGGTCCTGGTTCCTTAACCTCTTTATCCTGTAGCAGCACTTGCCCACGACTAGGAGAGGAAAACCCCGCCACCATATTTAAAAGGGTCGATTTACCGCAGCCGGAGTGACCGATAATGCAGACAAATTCCCCCTCATTGACTTGCAGCTCCACACCGTCTAAAACGGTGTAAACCCCTGCTTGAGTGGGGTATTCTTTGGCAACATTACTAACTAATAAAAAAGGCTGGGTGGTGGTGCTGGAATTCACGGTCTTATCGGTAAAAGTTTGCATATTCGTCCTAGATTTATTTTAAGGTGGGCTTTGCCCACCACAACCATTAATTAGCGACAGGATCATCGAGGAGAACTTCCGAGACGCGATAATCGCGACGGATCGAAAAACGTTCCAGATAGCCAATCGGATCGTCGGGATTGAAAATAAGATGATCAAAGAGGGCAAAACTGTGGCGATCGGGTTCCAAATCGGGAAGGCCCAGAGACCTGCAAGCTTCGCCAAATAGATCGGGACGACGGACGCGTTCAATCACTTCCACCCAGTTGCGAGGGAAAGGCGCGTAACCCCAACGGGCAAGCTGAGTTAGGGTCCATAGGGCCTCACTTCGGCCCGGACAGTTAGCTTGATCGACGTAAAACTGATTAAATCGGAATAGGGGTTCGGGGGCAGTTCCTAAACCGCGATCATAACCATCGAGGAAACCGGGGCGGATAATTGCCCTATCCACACCCACATACTGGGGCTGACTGAGAATATTAACGATATGTTCTCGATTACGCTGATCATCGCAGTATTCGCAGGCTTTAATTAAAGCTTTCACCATGGCGATATGGGTTTCGGGATGTTTCGCTGCCCAAGTTTCCTTGACTCCGAGGACTTTTTCCTGGTGTCCGGGCCAAATATCAAGATCGGTGGCGATAACGTAGCCTAATTTTTCCTGAACGGCGTAGGAGTTCCAGGGTTCCCCCACACAATAACCGTCGATCTTACCCGCTTTTAGTAGGGAAACCATTTGAGGCGGCGGAATTACGGCTAAATTCACATCACTATCGGGATCGATGCCGCCACTAGCTAACCAGTAGCGTAACAGTAGATTGTGCATGGAAGCAGGGTGAACCATGCCGAAAGTGGCGATTTTATCGGGACTTTGCTGGAGGGCATCCTTTAAGTCCTCGAGTTTTTCTACCCCCAATTCCCTGTATTTATTGCTGAGGGTGATGGCGTTACCGTTGCGACTGAGTACCAAAGCGCTAATCACGGGGACAGAGGGCTTATTGCCGGCCCCAATGGTCATGCTCAGGGGCATTCCCGCCACCATCTGGGCTGCATCGAGACGACCGGTGGCCACTCCTTGGGCGAGCGCTTTCCAGTTGGGTTCCCGTTGCAGGATAACATCCTCTAATCCTTCCTCGGCGAAGAAACCTTTCTCTTTGGCGATAATAATCGGGGCGCAATCGGTGAGGGGGATAAAACCGATGGTGGGATTGGTTTTCAGTCGGGTAGCTTGGCCGATCACCGTCACCGCTCCCGTGGGTTGACCGACTTTCTTCGCTCGCTTCTGTTGGTTGAGGAAATAAACGATCTCGTTACGCAGGGAGTAGTAACTGGGGTGATTAACCACTTCCAAACGATGCCGGGGTCGGGGAATGGGAACATCGAGAATCTGACCGATATGGGCCTCCGGTCCGGTGGTTAACATCACCACTCGATCGGATAATAATAGCGCCTCATCCACATCGTGCGTGACCATGATACAGGTAACGTGGCTTTCCTCGACGATTTCCATCAAACGTTCCTGTAAATTGCCTCTGGTTAACGCATCCAGCGCCCCAAAGGGTTCATCGAGTAGCAGAACTTTTGGCCGTAGGGCTAAGGCGCGGGCGATCGCTACCCGTTGTTTCATGCCTCCCGATAATTCTCCCGGTCGTTTGTTGGCGGCATGGCGCAGGTGTACCATATCGATACTATGTTCGATGACACTTTTGCGTTCAGCGGCCGGCAGATGACGCAGGACACGGTTAACTCCTAGGGCGATATTTTCCCGGACGGTTAACCAAGGCAGCAGAGAATAATTCTGGAACACCACCATGCGATCGGGACCGGGGTCTTTAATTTCTCTTCCCTCTAAAATCACCCCCCCCACCGTGGGGCGATCGAGTCCGGCGACCATATTTAAGAGGGTGGATTTCCCGCAACCGGAGTGACCGATTAAAGAGATAAATTCCCCTTTAGTAACGCTGAGATCGATATTTTTTAGGGCGATATATTGACGGCCATCGGGCAGAGGGAAAACCTTATCAATGTGATCGACTTCAATAAATGCAGACATTTTCAGTTATCAGTTATCAGTTATCAGTTATCAGTTATCAGTTATCAGTTATCAGTTATCAGATGTGAGTTTTTAGTTTACTGTTTACTGTTTACTTAAAAAGCTCCCCACACCCTGCCCCCACCGAAAAATTTTTTGCCGCAAACCCTATTTATTTTCTTCGGGTACAACTAATTTAGCGATGTAGGCCATGAGGCGATCGAGTAGGAAACCAACAATACCCACATAAATCAGGGCGAGGATAATTTCACTGATCATGGAACTATTCCAAGCATCCCAGATAAAGAAGCCAATTCCCACGCCACCGATCAGCATTTCCGCCGCTACAATCGCCAACCAAGATAAACCGATACCGATTCTTAATCCCGTGAAAACGTAGGGAACGGTGGCGGGAAAAAGAATATTGAAAAAGTATTCAACTTTGGATAATTTCAGCACTCTAGAGACGTTTTTATAGTCTTGGGGAACCTGCTGTACTCCCACGGCCGTGTTAATAATAATTGGCCAAATTGCTGTAATAAAAATTACAAATATGGCACTAGGTTCGTTATTACGAAAAGCCGCTAGGGAGATGGGTAGCCAAGCTAGGGGGGGAACGGTACGCAGGATTTGAAAAATCGGATCGATCGCATCATAAACTAGGGCGCTACTACCGATTAAAATTCCTACGGCGATGCCGACAATAGCGGCAAGGGTAAAACCGACGGCCACCCGTTGTAAACTAGCGAAAATTTGCCAGAATAACCCCACATCCGTGCCACCATTATTGAAAAAGGGATTAATAATTAATTCCCAGGTATCGCTAACCACTTTGGTGGGACTAGGAAGGGGGGCATCGGGACTAAAACAGAGAATTTGCCAGAGGAGAAGGAAAATTAATAAAGCAATCGCCGAAGTTGCTAGTTTGGGTAATTTTTTTTGCAGGTCTTTTACCCATTTTTGACCTTGAGAACGACGAGAAATAGAAACAGCCATAATCAGTTATCAGTTATCAGTTATCAGTGGTTGAGTTATCAGTGGTTAAGTGGTTCAGTTATCAGTGGTTCAGTTATCAGCTATCAGAGAATCATCTTTAACTGCTCACTGCTCACTGCTCACTGATTTAAACCTTTTTAATCTTGAGAGATTTCAGGTAAGCTTGGGGATTTTCGGGGTCAAATTTCACACCATCAAAGAAAGTTTCCACACCGCGAGAGGTAGAGGTGGGAATTTGATCAGCCGGAACATTGAGGGCTTTGGCGGCTTCTCTCCAGATATCTTCCCGGTTAACTTTATCAACTAAAGCTTTAATGTCCGTATCGGCGGGAATATAGCCCCAACGGATGTCTTCAGTCACAAACCAAGTATCATGACTCTTGTAGGGGTAGGAAGCGTTATCAGCCCAGAATTTCATGGCTACGGGGCTATTTTCGATTTTGCGACCATCACCGAAATCGATATTACCCTGCATTCTTCCCAAGATATCGGCGGGGTCAATTTTCAGCCATTCCCGTCCTGAAATAATCTCGCACATTTCCTTAACATTAGCGGGATCGTTGCACCATTGTTGCGCTTCCAGAACAGCCATGGTTAAAGCTTTTGCCGCTTTGGGATTTTTATCCACCCAATCGGCGCGTAAAGCGAAAGCTTTTTCAGGGTGATCCTTCCAGAATTCTCCAGTGATCAGGGCAGTGTACCCGAGGCCTTTGGAGACGATTTGGGCGTTCCACGGTTCGCCGACACAGAACGCGTCCATGGTGCCGACTTTCATATTGGCCACCATCTGCGGCGGGGGAACGACGATGAGGGAGATGTCATTATTGGGATCGATGCCGCCCGCAGATAGCCAGTAACGCATGAACAGGTCGTGGTTGCCCCCCGGAAAGGTGACGGCAGCTTTCATTTCTTTGCCGGCAGATTTCGCTTTGGTGAGGGTTTCTTTGAGTTTAGAACTGTCGAGGTCGAGTTTTAAATCTGCGTGGGATTTGGAGATCGATATCGCCTGACCGTTGGTATTCAAACGCGCCAGAATATACATCGGTACGGGCTGTTTGGTAATTTTGCCCAAGGTCATTAGGTAGGGCATGGGGCTGAGGATGTGGGACCCGTCGATACCGTTTCCCGCAGAACCTAATTCGAGGTTATCCCGGGTTGCAGCCCAAGAGGCTTGTTTCATCACCTGTACATCGGGCATCCCGTGTTTAGTGAATAAACCTTTTTCTTTAGCAATAATTAAAGGTGCAGAGTCAGTCAGGGCAATAAAACCTAGTTTAGCGGTGGTGACTTCGGGAGTTTCTCCACCGGCAACGGGGGAAGCGGCAGGACTGCCAGCCGGGGAGGGACTGGTCGCGGTATTATTGGGAGTGGCGCAACCGTGGAGAATTGCTGTTCCTACGGCAGTTGCCCCGGCAGTGAAGATAAATCTACGTCTAGAAAGTTTACTCATGGACTAAAAAATCGTGATTAGAAACTAAACAAAGGTGATGAAACGGTGAAAAATTCTCATTACTTCCCCTAACTGACTGCGGTGATAACCGAGAAAATTTCTTGAAAGTAACTGTTGATTCAGTAAGGAGGCTTTAACTATTTTTATCTCTCGATCGCTTTTGCTTCTCCATCTAGGGAGATTTAGCAATAGTTTTTGTCTAAGAGATTTTTTCCGGAAGCATAACAGTTTTGAGGAGTCGATAGATAGGGGCGGTTTTTAGTCATCTGGGCTAGAAAGATCACTTTATTTCAGGGTTATCACCGAAGCAATTAACTTAAATTTACAGTCTTCAACGGGAAAGATAGTATAGATTGTTACAAAATATTGTCAGCCATGTAATAAAAGCATAAAAATTTGTCTGAAACGCATGGTGGGGCGATGGGGGTTTTTTAGCTATCTTGACTCAGTTATCAGATTTGAGTTTGCCGTTCACTGATTACCGGTTAATGTTTACCGATTACTGAAAAATCGCCGCAAGTATTAGCGACGCGACCAGCTTGAGACAATCTCTGTTATGCTTTGGAATACCAAATTAAATTGTATTCAGTGCAGATAGAGCATCAAGGATGAAGGGAAATCTCGTCAGAGAAGCAACCCTTTGGGGTGTTAACTTCTTAAACAATTCATCTAAGGTAGTGTTGAGCGCACCGTGATGATTAGGATTACTGCTATGGTTATACTGGTTGTTTTTGTAGATTTCCAGCGCACCAGAAAACGGGTTTCTCATCAACTCAGAAACCCGCTTTCTCATCCTTAAGCCGCTAAACTGAAAATAGCTGCTTGTCTTTGCTTCTTATCGGCCAGATTGTAAAATAATGCAAATTTATCTTGACTATAGCGCCACTACCCCCACTCATCCCCAAGTAATCGAGCGGGTTGCCACTATTCTCCAGCATCATGGGGGCAACCCCTCCAGTTTACACACTTGGGGACAGGATACGGCGACAGTCATCGAAATGGCCAGAGAACAGGTGGCAGGGTTAATTAATGCCAATCCGGACCAGATTATCTTCACTTCTGGCGGCACAGAAGCCGATAATTTAGCGATTATCGGGGTCGCTCAACAGTATAACCGCCCCCGTCATATTATTATTTCTAGTGTGGAACATTCTGCGATCGCTGAACCCTGTAAACAATTAGAGCAGCAAGGTTGGCAAATTACTCGTCTTCCCGTCAATCGTCAAGGTAGAGTTAATCCTTTAGACTTAAAAGCCGCAATTCAAAGCGATACGGTCTTAATTTCCATTATTTACGGACAAAGCGAGGTGGGAACCCTACAACCGATTGAAGAATTGGGCAGCATTGCCAGAGAAAGGGGAGTTCTTTTTCACACCGATGCGGTGCAGGTGGCGGCAAGATGCGATATTGATGTGCGAAAACTGCCCGTAGATTTATTATCTCTTTCCAGCCATAAAATTTATGGAATGCAAGGATCGGGAGCTTTATACGTCAGAGCCGGTGTCGATATTCTACCATTACTGCGGGGCGGTGGTCAGGAAAAAGGTCTGCGATCGGGAACCCCAGCCGTACCAGCGATCGCTGCTTTCGGTTTAGCGGCCGAATTAGCCCAAAAAGATTTAATTAGCGAAAAAATGCGTTTAATAGCCCTGCGAGATCGATTATTTGACCTCTTAGCCGATTATCCTTATCTGCTGCCCACAGGAGACCGATTCTATCGTTTACCCCACCACGTCAGCTTTATTGTCCGTCCGGACGATGACAGTCAAATCACGGGAAAACAGCTAGTTCGTCAGCTTAATTTAGCAGGAATCGGTATTAGTTCTGGGTCCGCCTGTCATAGTGGCAAACTTTCCCCCAGTCCAATTTTAAAAGCTATGGGCTACAGCGATCGAGAAGCATTAGCGGGAATTCGTTTAACCCTGGGAAGGGACACCAGCGCGGCCGATATCGATTGGACGGCTCTAGTATTAAAACAAGTGATCGATCGCTGTTTATCTGCTTTAATTGTGAGCAAGAGTTAGTTTATCCCTCAAATTGCCCTTCGATCAAGATAATTTCGCCAAAATCGGGAATCCATGCCACCCAACGGCCCTGATCCTGTTCACAGAGTAGTAGTGCTTCATCAAAGCTGTATGGAGAGGGGAGCATTCTGAGTTGTACCCATGTGTTTGCTTGGGGGCGAGTAACAACGGCAGTAGTGCGGTATTGTAGTAAAGACATACACAGATCACCCTGATAATTCTGTATCTAAATTTACAAACAAACCGATGACTGTGGGTAACTTTGTTTTAAATCTTTACCTTTTCATTGGTAGTTTGAGAAAAAATCTCTCTTTCTTGCCCACGGTTTTCGACTACCAATCCTAGTTAGGGTTTGCTGAATAAATGTGAAATATAGACGAGGTAAGGGTTTTAGGGTTCTGTTTCGCCCCCACAGATGCAAGATTTTGAGAGAATCGTGGTTCAAAACCTTGCGTCTTCATCGGCCCGCGTCCTGTAGGGGCGAAGCATTCGGGCAATAACCTATCGCTGAAACCGGAGATTTTCTATCCGAATGCTTCGCCCGTACTTTTTGCCGCAAACCCTAGTTATGATCTTTAATGGTAAATGATAGTTGATAACTGGTAATGGTAAGTTCTTTCCCTCGCACCTATAAAATCGCCGTCATCGGTGACGTTCACGACCAATGGGAAATAGAAGATAATTTAGCTCTAGAAGCTTTACAAGTGGATTTAGCCCTATTTGTGGGCGATTTTGGCAATGAATCCCTAGAAATTGTCGGTCGGATTGCCAGTTTGTCCTTACCAAAAGCCGTTATTCTCGGTAATCATGACGCTTGGTATAGTGCCACCCCCTGGGGACGAAAACAATGTCCCTACGATCGCAATCAAGAAGATCGTGTCACCGCCCAGTTAGAATTATTAGGGGTTGCCCATGTGGGTTACTCAAAACTAGACCTACCCAGTTTAGAGCTTTCGATTGTTGGGGGTCGTCCTTTTACTTGGGGGGGATCCGAGTGGAAAAATGGGGAATTTTTTCAAGAACGCTATAATATCAGCAGTTTTGCCGAATCTACCGCCAAAATTATCGCTAATATTCAAGATACTGCCTATAATAACCTGATTTTTTTAGGTCACAATGGTCCGGCCGGACTAGGAAAGGAAGCGGAAGCTATCTGTGGTCGCGATTGGCAACCTTTGGGAGGGGACCACGGGGATCCCGATTTAGCGGCGGCCATCGAACAAGCACAGCTATTAGGAAAACAGGTTTCTCTCGTCAGTTTCGGTCATATGCACCACCGTCTCCGTCATACTACTTCCCGTTTACGCAATCCCGTGGTCACTTCCGAGATGGGAACTGTTTATCTGAATGCTGCCAGTGTCCCTCGCATTCTCCACTCCGATACGGGTAAATCTCGCAATTTTTCCCTAGTCACTCTTGAAGAAGGTCTAGTCACAGAAGCATCTTTAATCTGGTTGAATGATAATTTCGAGATTATCAGCAATAGAAAACTTTATCACTCCGGGTCAACAATCGATCGCCTATCTGCCCAATCTTGTTATTCTTAATTTACATCTCCCCACACCCCACACCCCACACCCCACTTCCTATAGATAGTTAATTTTTTGAGCGAGTAGAGGTAAAGCAAGAGCGATAGTAACACTAACTATCATACCGATAAAAGCTTTCAAGGCATCCCCTAAAACCAGTTTACCCGTGGCTGCTAAATTAGGTTTTTCTCTGGTTAAAGTCAGAGAAATTTCTCGACCTCCTAATAAACCTAAAAATACCCAAGTGGTACTCATGGGAATATGATTATAGCCAACGAAAAACAGTAAAATTAGACCATAAATTAAGTTAATAATTGTTGCAGAACGCAGATCATGGGCGTTAGTTTTGCTAGTGACAATTTTCTCGATTTGACCACCGTGATTAATAAAAATGATGGTTTGCAGGAGTAGCATAACTGTTAGAGATAAAACTAACCATGTTGCTGCCAACTTTCTGGGAAGATAGGCGAAAATATTAGCAAAATCTTGCATTAACCATTGACTCCAGAGAAACCCGGTGGATAACCACTGTAAAACTACCCAGATTTTTTGAGGTTCTTGATTAACTGTTTCTAGGAAAAAGTTTTCTAATTGATAAATAATTCGATAGATTACTAACCCCACTATAACAGCAAGAGCATAACCCCAAGCGGATTTAACTAGCATTTCATCTAGAGATTGGGGAGCAAAAACTGTTAAAACCAAAAAGGTTGTACTCACGGGTATTCCCCAAGTGGTGAGAATTAAAATTGCTAAGGGAGGAACGATATAAATCCAAGTAAAAGTTTCTGGGAAGGGAATCATTTCTAGTCGATTATAAGCCACATCTCCCTGATTAATATACCAACCAGCGATAAAAATCGAGGCTAAGATTATACTGGTGTACAGCCATAAAATCCACCAGGGACGTTCTTCATTGGCACTTAAAAAAGTCCCTAAAGTTTGTAGGGAATCGTTGGCAACAATCGCATAAGCTGATAGGATAAAGCCAGCAATCATCAAAAAATTACTCATAGACAAGTGAAAAAAATAAAACTTAAAGTAATACAAATCCCGTTCAAACAGTAGAGAAAAGCGCAGAGGTAGGAGAGCGGGAAGTGGGGAAGTGGGAATAAACGAAAACTTTCTACCTCCCCATTAATATAACTGCTATAACTCCTTAATTTTGCTTTAAAAAATCCCTCGCTAGATAGAAAGCAGCTAAACTACCAGAGACGGTAATTTCCTGTGGATTAATTTCCTTTAAAGGTCGAAGAATAACTTCAATTTCCTCGGTAATATCTAACTTTTGTTGACCTGTGGGAGTAGCATTAAGAGCCAAAAAAATATGAATTCTGTTAGTATCTTTAACAGGATTATCGTACAAAACAGCCAGAGCTATTAGAGAATCACTTTGATAACCGGTTTCCTCCTCGAATTCCCGACGCGCTGCCGCAGTAATATCATCTTCACCCGCATCTACTGCTCCGGCGGGAAATTCCAATAAAATTTCCTTAACTCCGTGACGATATTGACGGACAAAAACCAATTGATTATCCCCAGTAACTGGAACAACTAAAACAATTTCAGGACGAATATTAACGAAATAATCATCGATAACTTGTCCAGAGGATAACTTCACCGCGTCTTGACGGACTTGACACCAACGATTCTGAAAAACTAGCTCGGATTTAATAATTTGCCATTTTTTTAAATTAGTCATCGACAATCCTGTTATAATTGCAGTGAAATTACTAAACTTTTTCTCAGATAATTATAGCTATCTAGGGACTATTCCTGATAAGATTTAATTTTATACTCCCATCTCCCATGTCGTTAATTCAATGGTATCCCGGTCATATTGCCAAAGCGGAAAGAAAACTCAAGGAACATCTTAAACTCGTGGATGTGGTCTTAGAAGTGCGTGATGCTCGCATTCCCTTAGCTTCCCATCATCCGCAGGTGGACGATTGGATTGGCAATAAACCGCGCTTGTTAATCTTAAATCGTCTCGATATGATTCCCGAATCTGCCCATCAACAATGGGTAACATGGTTTAAAAGTCAAGGAAAAACCGTCTATTTTACTAACGCTAAACAGGGAGAAAGAGTTAAAGCAATTATCAAAGCGGCGGAAAAAATTGGCGATGAAATTAACCAAAAACGTCAACTAAGAGGAATGTTACCGCGTCCAGTGCGCGCCGTGGTGATCGGGTTTCCCAATGTGGGCAAATCTGCCCTGATTAACCGTTTATTAGGGCGAAAAGTCGTCGCCAGCGCCCGCAGGGCCGGAGTAACGCGACAATTACAATGGGTACGAATTTCCGACACCTTAGAACTATTAGACGCGCCGGGGGTGATCCCTTCCCGTTTAGATAATCAAAGGGATGCGGTGAAATTAGCTATCTGTGAGGATATTGGGGATGCTGGTTATGATAACCAAAGGATAGCGGCGGCTTTTGTCGATTTATTAGTAGAATTACACTATGAAGGTCTTTTACAATCTCGTTATGGGTTGAATACCCTAGACATAACCGGGGAAGATTTTATCGAAAAATTGGCCAATCTCAAATATCAAGAGGATAAAGAAAGGGCAGCCATGCAGTTACTCAATGATTTTCGTAAGGGAATCATCGGGGCTATCCCCTTAGAATTGCCCCCTTCCTCTTGAAATCGCCTGTTTTTAACTCAATAGTTAATTCCCGAATTTGTCAAAATTACCGCCTGTTAGTCCACTGAGCTGCCGATAAGATTAAAGAAATCGGTAAAGTTGCGGGGATCGATCGAACTGTGAAGGAAGATAGGGAATAAACGACAGAGATAACAAAGACTATGGGCAAACCGACTGGCTTTATCGAATTCCTGCGTGAACTTCCTTCCGAACTTACCCCCCTCGATCGCCTTCATAATTGGGATGAGTTTCATCTTCCCATGCCAGAAGATAAACTCCGCAATCAGGCCGCCCGTTGTATGGATTGTGGTACACCATTTTGTCACACGGGAACGCTAATTAGTGGCATGGCCAGTGGTTGCCCGATTAATAACCTGATTCCCGAATGGAATGATTTAATCTATCGAGGATTGTGGCGAGAAGCCCTCGATCGCCTCCATAAAACCAATAATTTCCCCGAATTTACCGGTAGAGTCTGCCCCGCTCCCTGTGAGGGTTCCTGTGTTCTCGGTATTCATAATCCCCCCGTTACGATCAAAAATATTGAATGTTCGATTATTGACAAAGGTTGGGAATCCGGTTGGATTACTGCCAATCCCCCCGCAATCCGTACCGGCAAAAAAGTGGCCGTGATCGGTTCCGGACCTGCGGGATTAGCAGCCGCCGACCAGTTAAATAAAGCTGGTCACTGGGTGACAGTTTATGAACGGGCCGACCGTCCCGGGGGTCTATTAATGTACGGTATCCCCAACATGAAGTTAGATAAGGAAGAAGTCGTTCTGCGTCGTCTCCAGATGCTCGAACAGGAAGGGGTAAAAATGGTCTGTAACACGGAAGTGGGCAAGGATATCAGCGCCCAAGACCTATTAAACGAATACGATGCCGTGGTTATCTGTACCGGGGCCACCAAACCCCGGGATTTAAACATCGAAGGTCGCCAATTAAAGGGCATTCACTTCGCCATGGAGTTTCTCACCGCTAATACAAAGGCACTATTAGACGGACAGCCCGGGGAGGATTTTATCTCGGCCGCGGGTAAAGACGTGGTAATTATCGGCGGTGGCGACACGGGAACCGACTGTGTGGGGACTTCTCTGCGTCATAACTGCCGTAGCGTCACCCAATTAGAGATCATGCCGCAACCGCCCCGAGAACGGGCCGCCGATAATCCCTGGCCCGAATGGCCGAAAATCTACCGTCTGGACTATGGACAAGAGGAAGCGGCCGCGCGTTTTGGCGATGACCCCCGGGTTTATACCACCACAGCGACTAAATTCGAGGGGGATAGCGAGGGCAACGTCACAGGGATTCACACGGTACAGGTGGAATGGCAACGCAACGAAAAAGGGCAGTTTATCCCCCAACCGGTAGCAGGAACCGAAAAATTCATCCCGACACAATTAGTTCTATTAGCCATGGGATTTTTGGGACCAGAACAGCCTTTACTCGATGATTTAGGCTTAGAAAAGGATGCCCGCAGCAATATCAAGGCCGAACACGGTCAATTTGCCACTAGCTTACCGAAAGTGTTCGCCGCAGGGGATTGTCGTCGTGGTCAAAGTTTGGTGGTTTGGGCGATTAATGAAGGTCGCGGGGCCGCCAGGGAATGCGATCGCTTTTTGATGGGGGCGACGGATTTACCTTAAACCAGTAGTTACTCCCGCCATTGTCCTGACTTGCTGGGGGTGTTTTCCCCTCGTTATAGTCAGGGAGAAAAAGAGGCCTCAGCCATAGCCATCAAAACCCAACCGCCGGTCGAACCCTCTCAATCTGAACAGGAGGAGCGAGGAAACAATTGTCCCTATTGCCTATCCGCTCCCTGTTTAAACTGTTGCCACCGATGAATCAAGCACCACCTGTTCATTGGTGGGTAACTCCAGACAATAACCCGCACCGTAAACGGTTTTAATATAGCGAGGGTGGCGGGGATCGGGTTCTAGTTTCGTTCTCAAATGGCGAATATGAACGCGAATAGTCTCGATATCATCATCGGGATCGTATCCCCAGACCTCCTTGAGAATATCACTAGGGGAAACGGTTTGACCGTGACGTTGGAGAAGACAGTGGAGTAACTCGAATTCTAGATGGGTTAACTTGACCACACTTTCAAACCAGACCGCCTCAAAACGTTCGGGAACCAGGGTTAAAGGTCCAAAACTGAGTATTTCTGAGTGTTTAGCGGCTTGGGGAATGCGATCGGTGCGTCTGAGGAGAGCGCGTACCCTAGCTAACATTTCCTCCACCTCGAAAGGTTTGGTCAGGTAATCATCGGCACCCGCGTTAAAACCTTCCACTTTATCTTGGGTTTGTCCCAAGGCTGTGAGCATCAAAATCGGGATGTCGGACGTGCGTTCATCTCGTCGCAAACGCTGACAGACAGTAAAACCATCGACTTTGGGCAGCATTAAATCCAGCATGATTAAATCGGGTTGTAACTGGACGGCCAAGGCCTGGCCTTTAATCCCGTCCTCTGCGGGATTAACGTCATAACCCGCCATCTCCAGGTTGATGGAGACTAATTCCGCGATTGCAGGATCATCATCGATTACAAGTATTCGGGGCATTACCAGAGTGTTATGACTAAGGGTTTGGGTAGGGGGTTGCTCAATGTGTTCTCGCTGACATCGCAACTAGGGCTTTGTCTCTCAAGGGCTTGAGTTTAGCACAACATAAAGAATCCTGTACTGATTATAAGCATGATTGCTAAATTCGGTTTTAATTTGTGAAATTTTGCTGATATAAGTCTCCTGAATGTTAAGAATTTCTAAGAAGTGTGAAGAATGTCGAGCAAGAATTGATATTGGCGCTAGACTACACCCTCTCTCTCACCAAGATCAACTAGGGAGCAGTTTTTCACTAATCTTTACAATTTCGCCATCTCGATCGATACCGGTTTCAACCGGCGGTCAAGTCCTGCTAGAGCTAAATTTCTCCCCTAAGCTCCCCCAGAGGCACTGTAAAAATTCTTAATAAAATTACCGATCGATTCAGTTTAATCTACCAAAATAGACGGTTTTAGTAAGCATCTGTAACGAACCCGATCCATTCCACTCATCCCAACAGGTGATCATAATATGAGCGTTAATTTATCAACTCAACTGCGAGAAGGCACGAAAAAATCCCACACCATGGCAGAAAACGTCGGTTTTGTCAAGTGTTTTCTCAAAGGTGTGGTAGAAAAAACTTCCTATCGCAAACTGGTGGCTAACCTCTACTTCGTCTATTCGGCCATGGAGGAGGAGATGGAAAAACTTCCTAGTCATCCCGTCGTTTCTAAAATCTGTTTTCCTGAACTCAATCGCAAAAATGCGCTGGAACAGGATTTATATTTTTATTATGGTCCCAATTGGCGCAACGAGATCGCTTTATCTCCGGCAGGTCAGGCCTACGTTGACCGGATTCGGGAAATCGCCACAAAAGAACCCGAATTATTAGTCGCTCATTCCTATACCCGTTATCTCGGCGATCTGTCCGGGGGGCAAATATTGAAAAAAATCGCCGAAAAAGCGATGAATCTGGAAACTGGTGGCACAGCTTTCTATGATTTCAAAGATATTCCCGACGAAAAAGCCTACAAAAACCACTATCGTCAAACCCTCGACGAGTTACCGGTGGATCAAGCCATGGCCGATCGCATTGTCGCCGAAGCTAACGCCGCTTTTGGCATGAACATGAAAATGTTCCAAGAGTTGGAAGGTAATCTGATCAAAGCGATCGGAATTATGCTCTTTAATACTCTCACCCGTCGTCGCAGCACCGGCAGCACCGAAGCTGGATTGGCTACCGCCGAATAGTAGTCAAGAAAACCTAAAAAAAACGGATAATTCTGGAATTGGGGTAATGGTTAGCCTTGACATCCTCGCCGCCCTAAAAGTGCGGCGATTCCTAAACCTCACGATTTAAGTTTCTGCTTCCACCACCGTCGCATACCACAGTTAAAAAACCATGTACTGTCTTACACAGAGTCCACAGACTTTCGCCCCATTTCA
>NZ_JADBUE010000371.1:0-2939 GCF_020245805.1 Microcystis sp. M179S2
GCCAAGCTTTTCTGGTCGGAACCCCCTAAGCCGAGTTTTCAAGGTGCTGCGCCGTCCACTTGGTTTTCGAGACTGGCCTTTTAATTCTAACGTAAAGCCAACCTAGAACGGCGGGGTTTCAGACCCAAAATTTCCGATGAGAAAGTTATCCGCAATCAATAAAGTATCGAATCGGGGCAAGAAAAATTCAACTAAGAGGAGTTTAACTGATGACAGCCGCAACTGAAAAAGATTTAAAAAGATTAGAGGATTTAATCATCGGTATTGCCAACGGACAAAAGGCGATCGAAAACCGACTAACCACCCTGGAAAACCGACTAACCACCATAGAAAACGGACAGAAGAATTTAGAGTTAGGGCAGTCGGAAATTAAAGGCGATATCCGAACCCTAGACGCGAAGATAGAGGGTTTAAGCGATCGAGTTAAAGTTATAGAGAACGCGGCGGGGAAAACCACCGATCTCGCCGAAAAAGTCGGGGAATTGAAAAACTGGAAACAGATCGGAGTAGTGGTGATCACCGCTGCGCTCAGTTCGATCCTCAGTGGTGTTACGGGTGGGGTAATCGGTTGGCTAATCCGAGCGGCGAAAGTTAATCCCTAATGGCGTTGCCGAATCAAGAATATGAATGCTGATTTTGCACCCGTCCACCAGCCAACCTAGTCCTAGGTTTTAAAAATTGCCCAAGAAGACAGGTGATAATTATCGCCAAAATACTCTAGGCAGTAACCTAAATAACCAACCCTAAAAAAACTCTCTGCTACACTTGAGTCAGTAGATGCACCCTGATGAAAAAGGAGAGTCAAAGAAAGCTCTCCTTTTTTTTTGAGAAAGCAATCCCGGGGGGATTTAGCCGCGGTTAGCAGGTAGTTTCGCTTTGCGCGCCATGTCTTTGAAACCATTCAAACTTGGACCAGGGCGACGGCGAGACAGACTAGGAGTAATCAAGTATTTTGTCGCAAATTCCACTTCTTGCGGCTCTACTTTACCGTTAGTAGCGGCTACGGGTGCCGGTGCGCTCACAGGAGCGGCGGGAGTTTCTTTTACTTGCTTTTCTTTCTTAACAGAAGTTTTTTTGGCTTTTTTCTCGGCTACGGGGGCGGCAGCAGACTCCACAGCAGGGGCAGGCGCTTCCACAACAGGCGCGGCTGCTGCCGTGGTTGCTGTCGCTTTTTGTTCACCATCGGTTTCTTTTAGTTCTAGGTAAAAGTCAGATTTTTTGCCACCAAAGAGATTTTTTAACATCGGGGATCACTCCGAGAGTTGGGAAAATGTAAAAGACTAGGTATTTTAAAATTTATCATTGACCGGGATCAGGCAGCAAACAAGATTATTCTCTTGACGATTTCCCTCTTTCATCTATTTTTCTCTGGATAATCCCTACCAGAAAAAGTGGTTAAAAACAAGTTAAATTTACAAAAATTAACAAAAATCTAGAACGAGAAACCCCGACGCAAACAAGGGCAAAAACTGCTAGAGACGTTGCTGACAACGTCTCTAGATTATTGATTGGGGATTTGGTCGGATTTAGCTGGCTGCGGGTACACGGCTGCCGCTAACTCCGGGGACAGGACCACGACGAATGTTGGTTTCCGCTTCGATGGGAACGAATTCAATATGATTGAGGAGGGTAGTAACGAAAGCAAAGAGTAAAAAAGGCAAAGAGAGGACGACGACTAACCCCACGGTAGCGAGGGCGAAAATTTGTCTAGTGCTACTCCAAAGAGCTAGAGTGGAAGCGAGAGTAAGAAAAATAACGATTAACCAGACGATTATTTGTCCGTAAATATCTCCGAAGGTGAGGGTGCAAACCATGCGATAGTTACGAAAATCCTTATCCATAACAGTAAACCCGTAGATAGTCAGTTATTGTTTCAGGGTAAGTCTATAATTGTCAGCTTGGTCAATATTTAAAGGTTTTTATAAACACTTGTTGATAAATCTTTACAATTCTGCGCCGAGCGGGTAGCCAAATCTAGAGATAAGAGCGGTATTGTTTGGTTGTCCTTCCGGAAAACTAAGTTGATATTATAAGAATTGATAAGAATTGCTAAGAATTACCAAAAAACTGGCCAAAATTTTGGCGAACGCTCTTTACAATTAAATTATAAAGGCAACGAGGAGCAAGCCTAATGAAAACTTTTGTTGAGCGTTATCGGTCTTGGTTTAATTGGACAACCCTAGCCATGGTTGTTCTCGGTTTCTGGTTAAGTGCCAGTTTCGTCATCGATTTAATCATTCTCCCCAGCTTATCCGTAGCTGGCATGATGACACAAAATGGCTTTGCCAGTGCTGGTTACTTGCTATTTGGCATTTTTAACCATCTGGAATTAGTTTGTGCGGCGATTGTGCTGTGTAGCTTTGTTGTCTTCCACCGCTATCATACCTTAATCCATCTCCCCGAACATCGATCGCTTCTATTCGCCGGTGTTCTCTTAGTAATCACCCTAATTTACACCTATTTTCTCACTCCCAATCTGAGTGCTATGGGTTTACTAGCTCCCGTTACCGCGTCGGGAATGTCGGGAGAAATGATGTCCTTGCAGATTGGTTACTGGTTTCTAGAAGTGGTTAAAGGTTTGATAGCTTTTACCCTGTTGCGCTGGTGTTGGCGAGATGCCTTTAAGTTGGCTTAGTTTTTGATGACAAGCGGGGTTCAACCCGCTTTTTTTAGTTCTAGCAATATAATCCGCCTATTTGATTCGTGAACGGAGAGGCAGTACAACTGGCGAATCCAAGAATAGAGGTGGTAAATTTTTTACACTTCATTTAGGCGCACTAGGGGATTCCATGATTGATAACGAACAGGTTTAATAACTTGCTAAGTGGGTGGGTGGAATTAAATATAAGATGAACGTAGGTTGGGTTGAAGCATGAAACCCAACGCCCGCTCATGTTACGCTACCGCTAACCCATCCTACAAATAATTGTGCCTCCCTA
>NZ_JADBUE010000372.1:0-10919 GCF_020245805.1 Microcystis sp. M179S2
AAAAATAGGCTTTTCGAGGGTAATTCTTGTTTTAATTCTCTATGTACGCAGTCTTTAAAAGCCTCTATTTCGTTCCAAGACACGATTAAGAGTGGCTTTTAAGCTAAGTATAATTACTCATCGCGTAAGTGAGATGCTCCCTTGAACAGGAGCGGAAAAGAGCCGAACAAGCTGAACGGCGGGCCGAGGGAGAAAAAGCTAGGGCAGACAGATTGGCGGCGCAACTTAAGGCAATGGGAATTGACTTGGAGGCTGAATGAAGAATCTATACAGCTTTACAATTTAGCTGATTGTGTGCTATGGTAGCAACTGTTATGCGTCGAGAGGAAATATGTTGGGAAATTGCTGGCGATTGCGTCGATAATAAATGAATTGTAAGCAGTTATTAAAAAAGGAGAAAAGCCAGCCATGACCAGAGGCTCGGCCAGAAACTCCAGATGGACAGATGAGATGCTAGATGGATTGGCAGACTCAGTTTCGGGAGTCAAAGACTCAGTTTTGGAATTGCGAGAATCAGTTTCGGAATTGCGGCAATCGGTTTCAGAGGTTAAAGATTCAGTAGAAGGGTTACAATTGACAGCACAAGCACTGTTACAAATAGCTGCTCAACAACAGCGAGAAAATGAAGCTCGGCAAGCAGAAATTGCCGAAATCAGGCAAAGACAGGAAGAGTCAGACCAGCGTTTTGAGGTTTTGCTGTCAGAAGTTCGCTATTTGATTCGGCAAATTAAGCCAGAAAATCAATCATAAGCTTGAGGAAAATGGCGGCGATTGCGTCTATAATTACCCACAATTTAAGCAGCTATTGAACCTGAGAAGGGAGAAAAACAAGCCATGACAAAACGGGATGGGGAACGGACGAGATGGACAGATGAGATGCTAGATGAATTGGCAGACTCAGTTTCGGAATTGCGAGAATCGGTTTCGGAAATCAAAGACTCAGTTTCGGAAGTCAAAGACTCGGTTTCGGAATTGCGAGACTCAGTAGAAGGGTTACAATTGACAGCACAAGCACTGTTACAAATAGCTGCTCAACAACAGCGAGAAAATGAAGCTCGGCAAGCAGAAATTGCCGAAACCAGGCAAAGACAGGAAGAGTCAGACAAGCGTTTTGAGGTTTTGCTGTCAGAAGTTCGCTATTTGATTCGGCAAATTAAACCAGAAAATCAATCATAAGCTTGATAAAACCAGCGGCGATTGCGTCTCGACAATTTAACCTAACCTTTTGTGAAACTAATTTACAAAATAATTGATAGACTATTCATGGAGCAAAAATTATTGTTGGCTAAATTGTTAAAAGGTCTCTCGAGTAGGATGTTTCGGCTATCAAAAAGGATCGAATATTATGGTGGCAAAGTGGAGAGCAGTGGTGGAAAAGCTGAGTCCTGGATTGCGAAAGATTCTGGGCAATGTCGGTTGGCTATTTGCCGAGCGTCTGCTGACCATGATACTAGCTTTTTTTGTCGGAATTTGGGTAATTAGATATTTAGGGTCAGAAAATTTCGGAAAATTGAGTTATACTACCAGTTTTGTCGCTCTTTTTAGTGCGATCGCTCAATTGGGGTTGAATGCCATCGTCATCCGCAATATCGTCCAAGAGGAAAAAGCGGCTCCAGAGATTTTGGGTACTGCTTTTGTGCTAAAGTTAATCGCTAGTTTATTGACAATTATTATAATTGGTATGGCCATCTGGACGTTTGAGACCGATCCTGACGTTCGCTGGATGACCTTAATAATTTCCTTTAGCTTAATGTTCAGTGCTTTTGACGCGATCGAGTTTTGGTTTCAATCACAGGTACTTTCAGGAGTCTTGGCTATTCTGAGAAGCGTCCAGTTAATTATGAGTTCCCTGATCAAACTTTCATTTATTGCCTTCAAGTTGCCGTTAATGGCTTTTGTCTGGTTAATTCTGGCAGAGCAGGTTGTGAAGGTGCTGGGAATGCTCTGGGTTTACCCTAAGTACCACCAATCTATATGGCAATGGAGAGTCAATTGGTCGAAAGGGTTAGAAATGCTGCGAGATTCGTGGCCGCTGATCCTATCGGGTGTCATGATAACGATTTACATGAAGATCGATCAAGTTATGCTCGGTAATATGGCAAATGCTCAAGCAGTGGGAAACTATGCGGCGGCGGTCAGGTTCTCAGAAATTTGGTATTTTATTCCTATGGCAGTTTGTTCTTCTGTCTTTCCGGCAATCCTGCGGGCGAAGCAGAGG
This sequence comes from Microcystis sp. M179S2, assembly GCF_020245805.1. Taxonomy (NCBI): domain Bacteria; kingdom Bacillati; phylum Cyanobacteriota; class Cyanophyceae; order Chroococcales; family Microcystaceae; genus Microcystis; species Microcystis sp. M179S2. Next base: position 2,219 of record NZ_JADBUE010000372.1, read on the forward strand.
AGTGGAGAGGAATATTATGCTAGACTACAACAACTGTACGATCTCATGGCTTGGATGGCACTGTCGATAGCGATTCCTATGACCTTTGCTTCAGTACCTTTGTTGACAACTTTGCTCGGCAAGGAGTTTGCTGAAGCTGGTACAATTCTAGCATGGCATATTTGGGCTGGTCCTTTCGTCTTTTTGGGCGTAGCTCGCAGCAACTGGTTAATGGCTGAAAACTTCACTCGGTTTAGTTTTTTGACAACTTCATTAGGAGCGATTGTCAATGTCTGGTTGAATTTCTTGCTTATTCCCCCCTACAGCGGTGTGGGAGCGGCGATAGCAACTATGTTATCGCAGGCGGTAGCTTGTTACATTAGTTGTTTACTTTATCCTCCTATGTTCAAACATAGCCTGATGTTAACTAAAGCTTTGTTTATACCATTTCGTTTTGAGCAAAATCTAAATTATTTTAATAAAATAAAGCAAATCCTAATATAGTCTTGAACTTGAAACAACTAATGCCATGAAACAAACAATCAGAAACTGTTTAGTATGGATTTTAGCAAGACCTTTTTTTAATAGCTTCAATATCAGGCTATATTCATTGACGCTAAATTTTCTAGGAATTTTGAATTAGAAGAATGATAAAAAAAATAAGTGGCGAGTATTCTTTTCTTACCAAACTGACAAAAAATTTTCAACCAGGTTCAGTCGTGCTTGATGTCGGGGCTAATGTAGGCGACTATTCTAACTTGCTCAAAAAACTTAACTCAGAAATTATAATTTATGCGTTTGAGCCGCATCCAAAAACTTTTAAAATACTTCAAGAGAATGCCATGAAAAATAAATATAATGCTTTGAATTTAGGTTGTGGTAAAAGTCAATCAAAACTAGAACTATATGATTACGAAAATCAAGATGGCTCGTCTCATGCTTCTCTGTATAGAGGTGCTATTAATGAGCTTCGCCAGTGTAACTCAGTTTCACATTTAGTGGACGTTATCGATCTAGATAGCTTTTTGTCTGAGCAGAATATACAAAAAGTAAACTTGCTTAAAATTGACGTTGAGGGGAATGAATACAGTGTCCTTGAGGGGCTGAAGGAAGCTCTTAAAAAAGGTATGATTGAGATTATCCACTTTGAGTTTAATGAAATGAACATTTTTAGTAGGACTTTCTTTAAAGATTTTTACGACCTATTAGAAGATTATAAAATTTTTAGGATGTTGCCAAGTCATCTATTGCCATTAGATACATATAGTCCCATCTTTTGTGAAATATTTGCCTATCAAAATATAGTTGCTGTACATAAAAACTATAGATTAAATCTATAGACTGGGCTGAGACTAACAATTATTTTTCGTTCAAACAATATCCAAAACAAATATGAGATTATTATATGACTAATCTTCCAACGTTTAACCTTGTCAAGAAGCTATCCTACCATAATAGATCCTTGAAATATGTATTCCTATTTCTCGGCTTAATTGTATGGATTATAATACCTATAATTGGCATTTTTCCACTCCTTCTTTTCATCCATTTTAATTTTAATAGGAAGAAAAATAAAATAAATGGGCTAAATTTAGTCATTTTAATATTAATTACTGTAACAACTGCAATTTTTACGTCATCCCAGAACATTATTTCTGATACTGCAGTTTATGTAACAAACTATGAAGACTTAGGGCGATATAGCCCATTTGAATTAGCTCATGGCAAAGGTGTTGAATTTATACTCCCTTTATTGAGCTATCCTATTTATATAATTTCTAATGGTTCTAAATACTCTTTTTTATTCTGTTGGTCTTTATTTATTAATTTGGCGACTATCTATATAGCTATTAAATTATCAAAAGAAAATTTTGCTTTGATTTTATTTTATACAATAGCAAATCCAGTGTTCTTTATACAAATATTTTTAATGAGGCAATTTATTGCCAGCACCTTTGTACTACTCGCTATAGTTAATCTAGAGAGTGAGATAGCTACCTGGGGATTTTATGCGATAAGTATTTTTACTCACTTTACTAGCATTATGTATTTGCCCATTATTATATGGGGAATAAAAGGGACTAATTGGATACGCAAATTATTTTCTATCTTTACGAATAATCTAGTTTTTAAAATTCTAGTTTTGTTTTTACTTATATCAGCTTTCGCGATCGGTATTCGATACGGTACTTTATTGAAGTTTTTTGATATCCTTAAAGGAACTGAAGCTTTATATGCAAAATCTCGTTACTGGGCTGCTGAAAACAAAGATACTGGCTTAGGAATTAGTCGTACAAAAATAGTTGAATTTTTAACTATTTTTTTGATCAATAGCTTCATGTTAAAAAAAAATCAGCAATCTCCTAGAAATAAAAATAGAGATATGATTATGTCTATAATCTTTACATATTTATTTTTCTTATGTCTGATAACAAGTAATATTGGTGGACATTTTAGTTTAAGAATTGGTTTATTGTTGCTTGGTTTTTCTGGAATTTTCTACTACCAACTTCTCGATAAAAAATGGAAAATTCCAGATCTAAAAAATATTTTTATTGCCATTAGCCTTATTGCTGTATTTGTCAGGTTTTTCTATTTTCTTTATAATCAAGGAAAGGTAGAATTATATTATCTTAACGGTCAACCATTTGAAAATTCTATATTGGAGTACATAAAATTAGCTTACGAAAGCTTTACCAACGACGTACAAATAGAAAGATTTCGTTAAACATACACAAATAACTTCTTTGCTGTATCATTAGTTGATTGCTGTCCTAAAAAAGTGTTTACTCAATCATCCTAAAGTTTTAGCTTCCAGATTTTAATCCTACCATTATTTGCGATCAAACAAAGTGAAGATAAATGAAGTTGGACACAGCCGCGATCGCCTTTGATATAATAGGAGCAAAGATGCTGCCTGCAAGAAAAGTCATGACACAAGAATATATTAAGGCGATTATCCGCCAATAAATGCCTCAAATTCTGCAAGATAGGGAAATGCGGGACGATTACGACAGTAGTGTTGATGCTTTGGGAGCGATATGGGGACTGCACTCGGAGGAATCTTTCCGCAATGCCCTCAAAGCAATTTTAGAAGAGTCTTTCGGGGTGCGGGTGCTTAATATTACTGAATATGATGACCAAGGAGAAGTTTTGGCAGTCCAGACCAGATAGAATTGGATTTGTTAATCAAAAATGGACTGTTGATAATTGGCGAAATCCAATCCTCTATAAGTAAAAGTACAATTTTATCAGCAGCGCCACCAACAAGAATCCAACTGCAAGATAGTTATTTCACTGATGGTAGATTTCAAGGCGCAGCAAGTAGCTAAAAATTTAGGAATAGAAGTTTATAGTTCTGTAAGAGATGGAGAATTCAGTTAATAACAGGAAGGGTAAGGAAGATAAATAGTACAAGGAAATTATCAGGCGAGCACTAATTGACAAAAAGGACAATATTTGTTAATATTAAGGTTGACCAATGTATATCATTAATAAAACTGCTAGAAATGTCCACTATTTTATATGATTCTGATTTTGACTTGTGGATTGAACAGACAATCCAACAATTAAAAGATCGTCAATTTGAACGACTAGACGTTGAACACTTAATTGAGGAATTACAAGACTTGGGCAAGTCAGAAAAAAGAGCCTTAGAAAGTAACTTAATGGTTTTGTTGGCTCATTTACTCAAGCTCAAGATACAAGGCGATGCGCCTGATACGATGACAGGCAGTTGGTATGATTCAATCAACGAACACCGGCAGCGAGTTCAAAAAAGCTTGCGAGATACTCCATCTCTCAATCTCTATCTGTCAACAGCAGTTTCCTCAGTCTATCCAGACGCTCGCCAGCTGGCAATTAGAGATGGAAAAAAAGCTAAATTTGGCGTTCGCATACCATTAGAAAATGAGTATCCAATCACCTGTCCTTTTTCAATTGAGCAGCTCTTGGATGATGATTTCTACTTAAATGCGTCTTAGCCTAGAATTGTGATATAACATATAGTAATCCCCTAAACCCTTGACAACAGGTAGCTGAACAAGGGGCTTAAGCCCCCTGTCCGTTCACGACTCATTTAGAATTGCTATAGCCAGTTAAAGAGGGCAAAAAATCTAGAAAATCTAAATAACTAAACCCAAAATATAGGACAGAAATATGGAAACTCTGACGCTTAGTCAACCGATGCAATTAACTGCATTACCCACGCAAGATGAACTCCCCTGCGATGATGGAGTACCCATGGAAACTCAAAGGCATAAATGGCAGATGGATCTGTTAATAGACACTATATCCCCTTGGCTAGACCAACGAGAAGATGGTTATGCCAGTGGCAATATGTTTGTCTATTTCAGTACAGCACAACTGAAAAATCAAGACTTCAAAGGACCTGATTTTTTTGCCGTCTTAGACGTACCAAAAGGGGAGCGAAAAAGTTGGGTTACTTGGGAGGAGGGAAAAGCCCCCGATGTAGTGATTGAACTACTCTCAGAAAGTACTGCCCAAATAGACAAAACCGAGAAAAAACAGATTTATCAAGATAAGTTACGAGTGCCTGAATATTTCTGGTACGATCCTTTTAACCCTGAAGATTTTGCCGAATTTGTCTTAGTTGATGGCCTATATCAACCACGGCAACCCAACGAGAAAGGATGGCTAATCAGTGGTCGTTTGGGATTAGCTTTAGTTCGTTGGCAGGGAGAATATAGAGGGGTAACAACCGTCTGGATTCGCTGGGCGACTTTAGATGGAATATTGTTACCAACCCCGCGAGAGTTGGCTGAGGAAGCACAACAGAAAGCTGAGGAAGCACAACAGAAAGCTGAGGAAGCACAACAGAAAGCTGAGGAAGCACAACAGAAAGCTGAGGAAGCACAACAGAAAGCTGAGGAAGCCGAAGAAAAAGCCGAACGATTGGCGGCTAAACTTAGGGAATTGGGGATTAATCCCGAAAGTCTCTAACTTCCTCTGGGCGGATTTTGGTAAGACTCCCCTGGTGGTGTACTTCATTTTTGAATCGGCATTTTCACCAATGGAGAACGAGGAATTGACGACTGTTCCGATTTATTGTGCATCAAGGCTTGCGGCGTTCAGGGGTCTAAAATTGACATGAATGCCCTATTATCTTGCTAAACTAAACACCAAACTAGCAACATTCCCCCCATGTACCAGAGAACGCCGTCCCTTCCACCCAAAGAAATGTTACCAACCATGTACGACCTCCCCAGCGAAAACCTGGAGGAACCTGGCTTGCCTGACGAATTTCATCTCTTCCAACCCGAATTATTGCGCCAGACCTTTCGACCTTCTAACTATCCTGCCGAACAAATATTTATCGCCAGCGATCTAAATCTCTACTACGACCCTTACCATCCCCAATGGTACAAGCGGCCGGACTGGTTTGCCGCTTTGGGAGTCTCGCGGCTGTACCAAGGAGAGGAATTGCGCCTGAGTTATGTGATTTGGCAGGAAGAAATTGTTCCCTTCATCGCCATCGAATTACTCTCTCCTGGAACGGAAGCAGAAGATTTAGGGCGTACCGTGCGGGGAATCAACCAACCTCCCACCAAGTGGGAAGTTTACGAACGAATTTTAGGCATTCTCTACTACGTGGTGTTTGATCGCTACAGCAACCAATTGCAGGCATTTACCTTAAAATCAGGAAAATATCAGCCTTTAAGACTAGAAAACCAGCAGTTGTGGCTAGAGGAAGTAGAATTGGGATTGGGACTTTGGGCAGGAAATTGTCAAGGCATTGAGCGGTTGTGGCTGCGCTGGTACGGACGAGACGGCAATTGGATACTGACTCCTACCGAACAGGAAACCCAACGCGCCGAGCAGCAAACCCAACGCGCTCAACAAGAAGCTCAACGCGCCGAGCAGCAAACCCAACGCGCTCAACAAGAAGCTCAACGCGCCGAGCAGCAAACCCAACGCGCCGAGCAGGAAGCTCAACGCGCCGAGCAGCAAACCCAACGCGCCGAGCAGCAAACTCAACGCGCCGAGCAGGAAGCTCAACGCGCCGAAAGAGAACGGCAGCGAGTTCTAGAACTAGAAGCTTTGTTGGCTCGTTACCAGGAACAATTCGGGCAGTTAAATTGAGAAAATAATGAATGGATTTTCTAAGCCATGAAAGTATCTTACCTGGCGGGATGTATTGATATGGTACTAAAAACTATTGCTGAACCTGATTTGATTGTTAAGGGATGGACTGATGAGCTAATAGCACTAAAACATTATCCGAAAACTGTTATCTCAAGAAAAGACGCGGTCGTCATCTATGAAGAACTAAAGAACGATGGATTTGTCATAACTGCTTTTTTGACATCCTCCTGCGAAAAAATTATCAAGCGGGGCATCCTATGGCAGAAGTCAATCTGTTAAAATCAATTCCTTATTCGCTAACCGCACCTTCTTCAAGAATCTGGATAGATTATGATGAAGAAGCAGATGTTTTATATATTAGCTTTCGTAAGCCTCAAAGAGCCAATGATAGTTTGCTAGAAGACAATATTATCTATCATTATAGAGATCAAGACTTAGTTGGGTTAACTGTCTTGAAAGCTTCGGATTTTAACAGTGGAGATAGTGAAAATAAAATTAATGGCTCTGAAAATCCTGAAATGGGTTGACAATTTGGTCAGGGTGGGTTAGGATACCACGAGTTAACAGTAAATCCGTTGCATGACTGACTTCCAACTAACCACTCCTGTCGCCTTCCTGATTTTCAATCGCCCGGACACGACGGCGAGGGTATTTGAAGCTATCCGTCAGGCTAAACCACCTAAGTTATTAGTAGTTGCCGATGGTCCGCGTCCAGATAGAGCCGATGATATTGAGAAGTGTAAAGCGGCTCGTGCTATTATCGAGGGTGTGGATTGGGATTGTGAGGTGCTGACGAATTATTCTGATGTGAATTTAGGTTGTAAGAATCGGGTGTCGAGTGGTTTAGATTGGGTTTTCCATACAGTTGAAGAAGCAATTATTCTTGAAGATGACTGCTTGCCACATCCTAGTTTTTTTCGCTTTTGCCAAGAATTGCTCGATTATTATCGAAATGATGAGAGAATTGCATCTATAATAGGTTGTAATTTTCAGTTCGGTCATCAGCGCACTAAGTACAGCTATTACTTCTCTCGCTATCATTTTATATGGGGTTGGGCAACCTGGAGGAGAGCGTGGCAGCATTATGATCGTGATATGAGTTTGCTTAATGAAATTAAAGATGATGATTTTCTGAGATATATTTTCCAGGATACTCAGCAGTCAAGATATTGGAAAGAAATATTACAAAGAACCTATGATGGAGAGATCGACACTTGGGATTATCAATGGATACTATCTTGCTTGCTACAAAATGTTTTGACAATTACACCCAATATAAATCTCGTTAGTAATATTGGATTTGGTGTAGAGGCAACACACACCAAAATCTCTAGATCTGTTTTGAATAACATCCCGGTCAAAGCTATAAGCTTTCCCTTACGCCATCCTGCCTATATAGTTCCCCATGCCGATGCGGATAACTTTACTTATCGTGTTTACTGTCGCCTTCCCTTACTTTACTGGTTAGCAAGAACAATAAAAAAGCGTCTGCCTTTCCTTTATCGGGTAGCAAGAACAGTAAAAAAGCGTCTGCCCTTAGAACCCGTTTGAAAAGTCTGCCAGTTCACGCAGAAATCGGCATTGTATTTGTTTCATGGGACTGGGTTGGATTGCCTCTTGAATAAAATTAATTGTCACTAAAAAATTTATGCCTAAAAAAATAATCAAGAAACTCGCCAGAAGTTTAGGAGTTGATCTAAAAAGATACAATGTCCAAACATCCGAAGCGGCGAAAATGCAGCGCTTGTTAGCCTATCACAATATTGACTTAGTATTCGATGTTGGTGCTAATATTGGGCAGTATGCTAAATTACTGCGAGAGTTAGGCTATTCAGGTAGGATTGTTTCCTTTGAACCACTGTCCAGTGCTTACTCTCAGTTAAAAGCTGTTAGTAAAAAAGACCCGCTGTGGGAAATTGCTCCCCAAACTGCCATCGGCAACCAAGAAGGTGAGATTGTCATCAATATTGCAGGTAATAGTTATAGTAGTTCAGCTTTGCCAATGCTGGATGCTCACTTAGAATCTGCACCGGAATCAGCTTACTGTGGTTCAGAAACAGTAAAATTGAGCAGGCTAGATATCATTGCCAAGGACTATATCAAAAGCGAAACTAAATCCATTTTTCTCAAAATAGACGTGCAAGGATTGGAAAAGCAAGTGCTAGAAGGAGCAACTGCAATTTTGCCTTTGGTTAAAGGCATTAAGCTGGAATTATCTTTAGTCCCTCTCTACGAAGGTCAAGTCCTGTTTAAGGAAATGATTGATATTATAGAAAAATTAGGTTACGAACTGTACGGTATTGAACCAGGTTTTACCGCCGAAAAAACTGGGAGGGTGTTGCAGATGGATGGCATTTTCTTCAAACCAGATTAAATTTTTAATCTGGTAAAACATGAGTAAAGTTATTTGTTGATGTCCTTTCTCAAATAGTGCTACACTGTGTACACAATGCGTACACAACGAGAGAGACTATGGATAATGGGACTTAGGCGTTTTCGGTCAGCAAAAAAGGCTCAAACCATTACGGGACAAAGGGTTAACCTCGATTTATGATTTTCCTTGATCTATCTGGGTTTCAGCGATTTTGGGCTTCTCGAAGTAAATCCCAAGCGGGGA
>NZ_JADBUE010000373.1:0-2741 GCF_020245805.1 Microcystis sp. M179S2
ACGGGACAAAGGGTTAACCTCGATTTATGATTTTCCTTGATCTATCTGGGTTTCAGCGATTTTGGGCTTCTCGAAGTAAATCCCAAGCGGGGATTGGAGTTGAGGCTTTTCTCGATTTGTTTTTTGTCTAAGTCCCAATAAGCATGACATTGAGAAAATTGGGGTGCGAGAATTTCGGAGCGAACTCCCTAAATACCTATACGGTGAGACTCCCGTTGAGGTACTACGTCACGGTCAAACTGTTGGGTTCTATTTCCCCGTTAAACAGGGGAGTAAAAGCGCCGATATCGCTGCCTTACAAGCGGTGGCCGCTCAATTTGAGTACCTGTTAAGTCAAAAGGGAATTTCCGAGGACGATATTGTTCGTGAGTTTCGTCAGATGTGTGAAGCGGATAGAGCCAATCAGAGAAAGGATTTGGACAAGTGAGACTCAAATTCATCGTTCTCGACGCTAATATCATCATAATAAATAGACATCTCCAAAAATCTATACCCCAGTCCTAGCAATGGTATTCCTACTCGGTAATGGGATTTCTTATCCTTTTAGCTAAACAGCAACATTACTCCTATGAAATTAGCCTCTATTACCATTTTTCTTTATTCGCGTCACAACGAATGCAGGCTTGGCAAGCATTCGAGCGTGGATGTCTGTCATGGATTTAGAAATTAGCCTCTATCCCAACAAAGCAGTACATCGAGCAACGAGAAGAAGAATATTGGATTGAAGGAACTCGTATCTCCCTTGATTCAGTTGTCTATTCTTTCTTGAACGGAGAATCGCCCGAAAGCATTGCCCAAAATTTTCCACTCCTTTCCCTCGAACAGGTTTATGGCGCGATCGCTTTCTATCTGGCCAATCGAGAGCTTGTGGATGCCTATCTGAAAAAGGGTGAAGCCGAGTTTCAGCAACTACAACAGTCTTGTAGAGAAAAGAGTCCTTTGCTGTACCAAAAATTGAAGGCGGCTCAAGCCTACAATATGTGCTTAAAAAACTAATTTCCTAGAAGAAGGCTATAATTACCATAACATTTTGCCCCGTCTCAATTCTAGCCCCTAGATATTTTCCCCAATGCTAGAGGAAAAAGCTCCTTAAGTCTCATCACCAGCGTGACTCCGATGACTTCAACTATTGCCCCTTCTCGACTTTCACTGCCCACCCAAGATGAATTGCCCTGCGATGACGGCGTTCCCATGGAAACCCAACGACATAAACTCCAGATGGATATACTCATAGATGCCTTGTTACCCTGGTTAGCTGCTAGGGAAGATGGCTATGTAGGCGGCAATATGTTCGTTTATTTCAGTGCCGCACAGTTAAAAAGCGAGGACTTTCGCGGTCCCGATTTCTTTGCTGTCCGGGGGGTTCCTAAAGGGGAAAGAAAAAGTTGGGTGGTTTGGCAAGAGGGGAAAGCTCCCGACGTGGTTATCGAACTCCTTTCTGAAAGTACCGCTCAACAGGATAAAACTGAAAAGAAAGCTATATATCAAGACCGCTTGCGAGTGCCAGAATATTTCTGGTACGATCCCTTCAATCCTGAAGACTGGGCAGGTTTTATCCTCAGAGACGGCAACTACGAGCCATTATCTCTAGAGACGGGAGAAAGATTTTTCAGTCAAAGGCTAGGGTTGGCTTTGGTCCGCTGGCAAGGAGAGTATAAGGGAGTTGAGGCAGTTTGGCTGCGTTGGGCGACTTTTGCGGGCGATTTACTGCCCACGGAGTCAGAGCTAACTGAACAGGAGAAAATGCGGGCTGAACAGGAGAGAATGCGGGCTGAGGATTTAGAAGCATTGCTCCAACGCTATCGAGAGCGTTTTGGGGATTTGCCAGAATAAATCTAGATGTTGACCGGCTAGTAATCAATAGACATCTCCAAAAATTATAACCCAATCACAGCCTGCCTTTAGCTTATGTACTAACTAAATAGTTCGCTAGCTGAAATGTATATCTATCGTCGCTAATTCAATTTCACTGAAAAAATATGAAGCAATTAAAATTATGGCTCTTCGGTTTGTGTGATGCAATGGACGGGGGTTATAAGGGATGGAACCCTTATATAGAAAGGCATTTAGCGATTTTTGTCAATTCTTTTCGATCTAGAGCGAACTAATCAATTAAGTCTCTTGCCAGATAAGGATTTAGTCGATTTATGCCTCCCTATCGAACCATACCAAGTAACGAAGAGCCAAAATTATTTTTATTTGGGTGTGTTCCCTGACTAGAATAACTTTTAGTCTTGAGATAATATTAGGTCGAGGTCTAATCATCCCGTTGAATTAATTCGGGGCTGGAGTAATTGTCTATAATGACTTTCCAGGAGGCTAAATGGAAGATATTCCAACATTTTTCTCCATTATATCGGGAGAGCCGTTGGCTTTCTAGTAAGTACCTAAGCAAAATTAATTACACATCCAAGCCGTCACCCGTCAGCCAAAAGCTTTTTGCTGTTACCAGTAAACAGTGAACTAAAAATTCAAATCTGATCCCTGATAGCTGTCTCGGAGTCCCCCGTCCCCCGTCTCGGAGTCTCGGAGTCTCCTGTCTCGACTAGGAAATTAATTTTGCACGACTACTTAGGGCTTGCTGAATAAATGTGAAATGTAGGCAAGGTAAGGGTTTTGGGGCTTTTCTTGCTCCCACAGGTGCAAGATTTTGAGAGAATCGTCGTTCAAAACCTTGCGTCTTCATCAGCCCGCGTCCTGTAGGGGCGAAGCATTCGGGCAATAACCTATCGGTGAAACCG
>NZ_JADBUE010000374.1:0-3234 GCF_020245805.1 Microcystis sp. M179S2
AATGGTTAAAAATCGTAAGTTATCCCGTGCCATATCAGACTTAGGATGGCGTTCTTTCCGAGATATGCTATCGGCAAAATCTGATAAATATGGGCGTGATTTTCGGATAATTTCCCGATGGGAGCCAACGTCTCAAAGGTGTTCCTGTTGTGGGAATATCGGCGGGAAAAAAGCGTTAAATATCCGTGAGTGGGAATGTCTTTTCTGTGGGACTTTTCATGATAGGGATGTAAACGCTGCAATTAATATCAAGGTCGCCGGTGGGCAATCGGAGACCTCAAAAAACGGACGTGGAGGAAAGTGTAAGACTACCGATAAGGTAGCAGCATCCTGTGAAGCGTCAACCCAGCGGTCGGTCGTTCAATTAAGTTTGTTTGATCTGCCGGGAATCACCGTCCGGCCCCGGCGGTGAGGATGTCAACAGTACCTTTTTAGGAGAGAAAAGTTATGGCTGAGTCAAAAAGCTGGGATTTTCAGAGATTTTGGCAAACTCTAGACTATTTTGATAGTATTCCCCTGTGGAGTTGTCTGCAAAAGCTGCTCGGTTTCGGGGAAGATAAAAAAAATCAGCTAACAAATGAGCAAGGGATGAAGACCATTTTAGTCATTGGTGGGGAAAATGCGATCGGGAGAAAGGTAATCACCCAACTACAGCAGCAAAACTATCAAATCCGCGCTTTAGTCGATAATATCGAGTTTGCACGTCAATTATTGGCTGAAAATGTCGATTTATTTGCTCTGCAAACCCCGCAATTATTCACAGGGATTGAGAGAATTATCTACTGTCAAGGGGAGAATAACCGCCATAGTTTAGCTAATTTACTCGATTTATTGAAAAATGCTGGGATAACCGCCGAAAAAACCCTCTTTGACTTTAGCAATCCCAGCAGTGATATCAAAGAAATCTGGGGTGCGGTGGATGATGTGGTAATGGGAGGAGTGAGTGAGAGTCAGATAACCCTAACCGGAGGACGAGCGCTCTTTTCCGGTATCGTTAGAACTGAAAATAACGGCGGTTTTGCCTCAGTTCGTACCAGAAACCTGAATCCTCCCCTAAATTTATCTAACTACGAGGGAATAGAATTACAGGTACAAGGGGACGGAAAACGCTATAAATTAATTCTGCGCTGTGAAGGACGTTGGGATGGCATCGGTTACTGTTATTCTTTTGATACATTTGATCGCAGCTGGCAAAAGATTTCTATTCCTTTTGGAGATTTAATCCCGGTGGTGCGGGCCAAAACGATGAGAGATGCAGCACCCTTTGATAGCAGTAGCGTCTATGCTTTGCAGTTAATGCAGAGTAAATTCGAGTACGATGGGGCCATAAATCCCCGTTTCTCCCCGGGGTTATTTGCTTTAGAAATTGTCACAATTAAAGCCTACGGGGGCAAAAACCGCTTAATTATCGTTAAAGAAGGAGAAATCGCCGAAAAAAGCCTTTTAGATGCCAGTGGTTATCCCTACGAAGCGATCGATTCTGCTCAGATTTTCGCTAAACTTAATTAATTTAAATAAGCTTGGATCTCAAGTTAAACTACAGAACATCGGGTTAAGATCATGACTATCGGGAGCATAATTAAGGAGGTATGTTCATGAGTGAACAGAATCCCTACGAACAACTTGGGGTTACTGAAGAATCCTCTTTTGAAGAAATTCAAGAGGCCAAACAAAGACTGGTGCAACAGTATCAAAATGATAGCAAAATTGTCGAATTGATCGAGTCGGCCTACGATTCCGTCCTCATGGATCGACTGCGGATGCGACAGGAGGGTAGAATTAAAGTTCCCGATCGCATTCGTTTTCCTGAACGTCTGGCGATTCCGGTGGAAAGTAAACCAGTTACTAGCAGCAAATCTCCTCACTGGTGGAAAAGCCTCATCGATACACCTTCTGCAAGGGATATCGGTGTACCAGCAGTGATTTACGCTTGTTTAGGAGCAATAACGCTGTTAGTTCCCGATCCCAGTGGCTCCCTCTTACCGCTGCTCTTAGCTTTTGGCGTTTTCGTTAATATCTATTTTTTCAACCGCAAGGAAAAACGTTTTGGCCGCGCCTTACTATTCACTCTCGCTGGTTTAGTGCTAGGAGTCGCTCTGGGAGCGGGATTAGCCAGTTTAGCGGCCAAGGCTGATTTGAACATTTTCGGCGATCGCCAAATTTATGCGCTCGTCACTTTTCTGATCTTTTGGGTGATTAGTAGTTTTTTCCGTTAACCAATCGCTCGTAGGGAGCCTAAGATCACGTCCACTGCTTCCCCAAGGTTATTGACGATATAATCAGGCTCGTAGCTCTCTAAACGGGAACGGCTGCGAATCCCCGATAATACGCCAATAACCTTAATATTTTGGCTTTTAGCGGCGGCAATATCCGCTTCCGTATCCCCCACCATCCAAGTATCGGCAGCCGCCGGCAGTTCTTTAGCGGCCTTAGCCATAAGCAGGGTTTTGTCGCGCACGTCGTTGGTTTTGGTGTAATTGTTATTTAGACAATAACGACGATTAGCGGCGAAAAAACGACCGATATCGTGGCGATTAAAGGCATGATCTAGCTCGGATACCCGCCGCATCGTCATCACGACTAAATCGATCTTTAACTCTTGGATTTTCTGGAGAGTTTCCAAAGAACCAACCACCGGGCGATCGTGGACAAGATAGGGTAAAGTATGGACAGTTTGACGACGAAGATGGGCAAATTTACGCGCTTGATCTTCATCTAATCCTGACATTTCCCCGATACGCTTCTCAGAAACCTGATCCCGTTTTAACTGCCAGAATTCCGCTTTCGATAATTCCCCGATAATTTGACCTTTATAGGCGGTTTTCTGTAAACAGTCTTGATAAACTTGGTAATATCGCTCGGATACGTCCATTATCGGGCCGTCAAAGTCGCTAATTAGTCTCAACATCGTTCTAATACTTCTCGCTTTATTAATTTTTATATACAAGTTACCCTAGAGTCTTGACAATGACAAGAGTTTTGTCGGGAAAAAGATTAGGGACCAGGGAAGTGGGGTGTGGGGTGTGGGGTGTCGGGTGTGGGGTGTGGGGTGTCGGGTGTGGGGTGTCGGGTGTGGGGTGTCGGGTGTGGGGTGTCGGGTGTGGGGAGGTGGGGAAGTGGGGTGTGGGGTGTCGGGTGTGGGGTGTGGGGTGTGGGGTGTGGGGTGTGGGGTGTGGGGTGTGGGGTGGGGGGAGGTGGGGGAATTTAGACTAAAAACCTAAAACCCTAAAAACC
>NZ_JADBUE010000375.1:0-5166 GCF_020245805.1 Microcystis sp. M179S2
GGTCATCTTCTTCTAAGGATGATTAGTTTTCCCGGTGGTCTCGTGCGCCTGCCGTTAATTGCGCCGTTGGTGTTCGCCAGTCGTTGTCAGTCCCAAACAATCGATCGCTCCGATAGCGATCTATTTTTTCTTTGGGGTATCAGCTTACTAAATTAGCCGTAAAATTAAAAGCTAATAGAGTACCTAAAACAATAGACCTCTTGCAGAAATCAAAAATCGTTGTTAGGGTTAGGAGTCAGTAGCCAGTAGTCAGTAGTCAGGAGAATTAAGAATGAATCATAATCAATTAAATGGTCTATTGACAGATTTTATGGCATTTAATCCTTATTTTTGCCGTTTTTGAACCATGAAAAATTAATTATGCAAGAGGTTTAATTAATTATCCATCTAAACCGTCAGCCCTCAGTCGAACGCTTTTTCACCGGATTAGTAAACAGTGAACTAAAAACTCAAATCTGATCCCTGATAAGCTGTCTCCTGTCGACCGTCTCCTGTCGACCGTCTCCTCACCTCAGGGAAGATTTTTGCTGTTTGCAGGAGAGCTACTGATTCACTGAGGACTTGCGACGACGACAGCGTTCTGAACAGTATTTGACCTCATGCCAACAGTTTTGCCACTTTTTGCGCCAAGTAAAGGATAAACCGCAAACGGGACAAATTTTACTGGGAAGATCGGACTTCGAGACCTGACGTGCCATGATTAAACTTAAAAAGTCAAAAACTGCGCCTTATCTATGAGTGTAGATGAAAATAATCAGAGTTCCCCACTCGATCGCCTGAGAATTATTTTAGTTGAACCAGCCGGAGCCTTAAATGTGGGTTCCACTGCCAGAATTATGCGGAATATGGGCTTAAGTCGCTTAATTATCGTCAATCCTGCCTGTGATATCCTTGCAGAAGAAGCGCGACGCATGGCAGTACACGGAATTGAAGTCCTAGAAAACTGTTCACAGGTAGCCACCCTGGGGGAAGCTTTGCAGGGATGTCATCGCATCATTGCCACCACCTCGAAACCCCGTCACCTGAATACTCCCCTCGAAACACCCCGGGCTGCCCTACCCTGGTTACTCACCCCTAACCTGGAATCGGCCCTAATTTTCGGGCCAGAAGACCGGGGTTTAAGTAACAGCGAACTGAACCACGCCCAGCGTTTTGTCGGTATTCCCGCTAATCCTCAATATTCCTCCCTCAATCTCGCCCAAGCGGTGGCGGTTTGCTCCTACGAACTGTACCAAATGGCCAGGGAAAATAGGCTCGAACCCCCGTTAGAAACGCTCCCTAATGCCACTTTTGAGGCTCTAGAAGGCTATTATCAGCACTTAGAGAGCTTTTTGCTCAAAATTGGCTATCTTTACCCCCACACCGCCGCCGCTAGGATGGAGAAATTCCGGCAATTTTATCATCGGGCCCGGCCCACGGTGGAGGAATTAGCTCTGCTGCGGGGCATTATCGGTCATATTGAAAGTATCGGGCAACTTTTTCTCGGTCTTGATAGTCTCAAGGGCAAGAAAAAAAATTCTCCTAGCGATCGATAATAAATCTGGATACCCTTGAGGAAAACCGTGACTCGTCAAGTAACTCGTCGTCCCACTAAAGTCCAATCCGGCCCTGGGTCCCCTAGGGCCATGGACTCAAACAACAAAAAAAAGTCTTTACCGGTTAAAAGGGCAAAAAAACAGCGTAAAACTAACCTAATCGCCTCTTTTCTCCTTCAGGTTCTTCGCTTCTCTATCCTTGGTGTCGGTTTAGGTGCGATCGCTGGTACGGTTTTAACCGTGGTGGATCCGAGCAAATTACCTCTACACCCAAAACCCACCGCTACTAATTCCCCGACTCCCAAACCCGTCACCCCAAAACCGACCACGTTAGTTTTCAACGAAAATCTCAGCAGCCTCAACCAGAAATTACAGGCTTTAGCGGTCAAATATCCGAAATTACAGGCGGGAGCTTTATTTATTGACCTCGATAACGGTGCTTACGCTAATTTTCGCGGAGATACTATTTTTGCCGCCGCTAGTACGATTAAAATCCCGATTCTGGTGGCCTTTTTTGAGGATGTGGATGCGGGAAAAATTCGTCTCGATGAACCCCTTGTGGCCACTAAGGATGTCATGGCCAGTGGGTCCGGGGATATGCAGTATCTAGGAGTGAATAAAACCTATACTGCCCTAGAAACCGCCACTAAAATGAACGTAATTAGCGATAATACCGCTACTAATATGTTAATTAAGCGCATGGGCGGCAAAGAGGCTCTTAATCAGCGTTTTCAAGCTTGGGGTTTGACCAGTACGGTAATTAATAACGCTTTACCTGATTTGGAAGGAACCAATACCACAAGTCCGAGAGATTTGGTGACAATCTTAGGAAAAGTTAATCAAGGGGAATTACTCAGTTTACGTTCCCGCGATCGTCTATTAAATATTATGCAGGAAACGCGCACTCGCACCCTGCTGCCGCAAGGTATCGAGAAATCCGCCGATATTGCCCATAAAACCGGTGATATTGGCTCGATGTTAGCGGATGCGGGGATTATTGATATGCCCAACGGCAAACGCTATCTAGGAGCAGTGATGGTGAAACGTCCCCACAATGATAGTAACGCTAGGACTCTGATTCAACAAATATCACGCACGGCCTACCAACACTTTAAATGGTATCAATCTAAACCCGCAGCCAAACCGCAACCGGTCGCCCAGTCTTCTCCCTCTCCTAGTCCGGTCGTTATTCCTAGTCCGGGTAATTAGCCCCTAGGTTAAATTATTGGCTAAAAGACGGGCCAATTGTTCGGCATTTGCCCGGGGGGAAAGACGAGGGAGGATTTTTTCCCCCGTGGCTAGTTTTTGACAGAGGACGGGGATTTCGTACTGATAAGCGTTAAACCAATCCTCTCGACTGGTAATGTCCCTAATTTCTAACTGCCAGTCCGGTTGACGGATTTTTTCTAGTTTCTCTAGCAACCCTTCGCAAAGATGACAGTCCGGTTTACTGTATAAAATTAGTTCTATGGTAGTCATAAATATTTATGTTCATTACCTCCACGATTAGTCTCTCATCAACAATTCTACAAACTCCCACACCCACAACGACTTTAAATAATAATTTAGTTAATTCAGGTACTCAAGATCTAGTCTATATCGGTGTGTTTCTTCTGGCAATTACCCTAGTCATGGTTATTGGTATTATCAATAAGAAAATCGAATACGCTCTCATTTTTGCCGCAACTCTCACCGTTATTTTAATTGCTTTCTTCTGGTTTTTATAAGTCCTTCAACCAAGGGGATTGAGGGCAAACCCTCCTTAATAAAGATTAACGGCTCTCGTTGATTCACCTTCACCGAATTGTTAAGTAATACTAAATCTGGTTATTAAAGACTGATTATTTATAGCGTTTCCTAAGCTAGTGAGGTACACCTATTTTCTTCCCTTTTGCCTTTTGCCTGTTGCCTTTTGCCTAAAACCCATAACTTTTGTACCTCAGCAGACTGAAAAACGCTATATTCCCCTTTTTGCATGAGTGCATCAGTAGAAAACGGGTTTCTCGGAGAAACCCGTTTTCTGTGCGTTACTCAACGGATTTAGCATAATTCGAGTTCAGACTTGACAAAAATCTCCCTAAGACCGAGCGGAAGATTAAGGAGTGCATCTCATATTTGCAGAAATACCGACAATTAGCAATTATCAGTGACTCTTAAATTGGTACAAAAATATGAACAATCGCGTGTAAGCATCCCACCGAAAAACTAATGCGCTCCGGGGTTTGGGGGCGGCACCACGCCCCCATAGGGGTTTGGGGGGTAGAACCCCCCAAAAGCTTGGATTGAGTGATAAAACCGAAAGTAACGCCCAATTTTAGGAGAAAGTTTCCCCTTAAAAATCCCAAATTAGTAGATTTACAAAAATGAGATGCACCCCAAGCAAAACGATCAAACTTATAATATAATTGTATTGATTGTCGCTTGTTGCTAGAATCACCCAAAATTGACTCAATGGGTTTATAAACGATGACAACCCTAGATATTGCTACCGATATTGTCTGTCCTCCCACCGATTTATGGAGTGATGAACCACCCTTGGAAAGTGATCTGCATTTACAACAAATTATTTTATTATTATCTTGTCTTGATTGGCTCTGGCAAGATAGAAACGATTACTATGCCTCGGGCAATTTGACTATTTATTATAACGAAAGACAACTGAAACAGCGAGATTTTTGTGGACCAGATTTCTTCGTGGTTTTAGATACAGAGAAACGTCCCAGGAAAAGTTGGGTCGTCTGGGGAGAAGGGGGTAAATATCCCAATCTAATCATCGAAATTCTCTCCGATTCCACCGCTAATGTGGACAAAAAAGCCAAAAAGGAACTATATCAGCATACTTTCCGGACTCCTGAGTATTTTGGGTTTGATCCTAATACTTTAGAATGGCAAGGATTCACTTTAATTGAGGGACAATACCAACCGATTACCCCCAATGAAAACGGTTATTTATTGAGTAAGCAACTAGGATTATATTTAGGGATTTTTGCCAATAAATTGCGCTATTTCACCGAATCGGGTGAATTGGTTCCCACCCCTCAAGAGTCGGCCCAACAGGAAAGATTAGCCAAAGAAAGGGAAAGATTAGCCAAAGAACAGGAAAGATTAGCCAAAGAAAGAGAACAGCAACGGGCGGAAAAATTAGCCCAAAAGCTGCGAGAATTGGGCATTAATCCCGATGAAATTGCTTAAATATCCGGTTGGGTGTGTTAGGGTAGAAACCAGGGCGCAATTTTTCCTTAATTGCTAGGCATAAAATAAGACGAGGAATCCGAAACTCTGATTCTCGCCTAGTTGGTTAGCCCTATTCTTACCTAGAAATCATGGCAAAATCTGCTTAACCCGCACTGATGTTATAATAATGACCGAGAACAACAATCTTCAAATATAATTAGGGCTGGCTGAATAATGGTAAAACCCCTTTAAAATAAGGCTTTTGACCTGTTAAAATCCGATGTTCATGCTGCGAAAATCGGATTGGGACCCTCAAAAACCTGGCATTATCCCTCTTGTCGTACATAAATTGGTACAAAAAGAGAGGGCAACAAAGCCTGAAACGACCGGCTACTGACGACCGACGACCGACGACCGACTCCTAACCCCACCAACAAACTTTTTGCCGCAAACCCTA
>NZ_JADBUE010000376.1:0-17353 GCF_020245805.1 Microcystis sp. M179S2
ATGGTTTTCTGCCCCGAAACAAGCTATAATGGTCGAAAGGTCAAATTTAAAAAATTTTGCCTCAAACCCTATCTGCGTAAGGAATTCAGGATTTTGTGTCCAGTAGTCCATTAGTATTATATTGCTTTAACTCAGGCTCTTTAAGACTTTTAGCCATAGCTAGTATGTTTATACGGGGGAAGTTCAGTTATAGTAGCGTCGGGCAGATGTTCGAGGATTGGAACAAGGATACAGGGGAATGTTAACCCCACAGGAAAGCACCCGCTTTCGACGCGATTTGAGGCAGATGAAAAAACGGGGTAAAGACTTGGAAAAGTTAAAAACTGTAGTGGAACTCCTGGTGCAAGAACAAATACTACCAGAGCGATACCGAGATCATAATCTCGTTGGAGATTAGTCCGGTTATCGTGAGTGCCATATCGAGCCAGATTGGTTATTGCTCTACAAGATTGAGCGAGATGAGGAAAGCTTAACACTCGTTCGGACTGGGACTCATTCGGATCTGTTTAAATAGTCTTCTTAACCATTCCCTTAGAAAACGGGTTTCTTTGAGAAACCCGTTTTCTGGACTGTCAATCTCTTGTCTCGATTAATTCGGGGACAAGTTCGGGAATAAAACCTGGTTCAGCTAAAGAACCAGTAACATGATGTTCAAAGACTTCTGCGGGGGGAAAAGTTTTCTTGACTTCCTGAGATTGCGGATCCGTAGAAGGTAGCCATTTAATTAGGGGTAAAGGTAGGAGAGTGGAGAGATTAGTAATCACCACCAATAACCAAAGGTTATCAAAATTAGTTTCGGTGACTCCCAACCAATGGGTTAATAAAGCCCCGATTTCTTGGGAAACTAATCCCGACATATTCCAGATGGACATTAATAAAGCGAATAGAGATGCTTCAATGCCCACGGGACAAAGACGGGCCGATAAAATTAAGACGGGTAAAAAGGCAATTTGTCCCATGACGGTGAGGATGAGACTATCCCCCAAACTAAACCAATGATCGTCAATACCGAGCGCTCGATTAGTATGGGTAACTAAGATTAGGGTAGTCATCCCTAAAAGCGCAGAAATCACCGTACTCCAACCCAAAATTAAACGAAAGGAAATCGCTTTTAAAAACCTTTGATATACCCAGATGCCCAGGATCGAGGCTAAACTGGTGACTAAGCGCACTCGTCCTAAAAATTCTGGTTCAAATCCTAACTCGTTGGTGGTGAAGTAGAAAAAGGCAGAATCGGCGCTAGGAGTAGCCTGCCAGAGGAAAATAAAGGCAGTGGGTAATAAAATTGATTTTTGTCTAATTGCTGACCATAATTGCCCGATTTGCTCCTTGACTTTGGGCGTGGATTGTGATTCATCATTATTATTCTTGACTTTTTCCTCTGTAATTAAAAACGCCATGGCTGAGGCAATCAGGGGAAAAATAGCCGTGAGAGCGAAGACGGGACGAGTACCGAGGTGTGCGAGTAACCAACCACCGAGATAAGCCGTAATTAAGCCGCCTAACGCCGATATTCCCCAAGTTAAGGACTGTAGAGAACCGGATTGAGTGAAGGACTCTTTGCGCGCTCTTTCTACTACCAAAGAATCGACGATGACATCGCTAATGGTGACAGAAAGGGAACCAAGCAGGATCGCGGCCATCGCTTGCCAAGCATTCTCCACCACAGTGGCTAGGGCTAACCAAGCTAAAACCCCGAGAATTCCCGATAAAATTAGGTAGGGCCGACGACGATAGCCAAAAATAGGCAAACCATCCGAAAGAAAGCCAAAAGCTGGTTTAATCACCCAAGGAATCGCCGCCACTCCGATTAATGCCCCCATCTGGGAGGGACTCAAGGCCAAATCGTCTTTTAAAAAAAAGCTAACCGCTAATCGGGAGAGTCCGAGAATGCCCTGCACGAAATAAACCCCTAAAATGCCAATTAATTCGGGATTAGGGTCATTTCCGAACAAGATAGTCTCTTTAAGGAATTTTTTCCCGCGATCGATGCCAAGGCGATTAATAAGCATGAAGTTTCATAAATATTTGTTACTGTCTCTATAATAATGATTGAGCGCTCGATCGGTGCGTTAGCTGTTAGGGTTTGGCTGTTGAGCTTTAGGTTTTGGCGGTTGGGTATTGGGTTTTAGGGTTTTAGTTGAATTTCCCCATAAAAGGCTTATTGTCGTGTTATGGGGAAAGTTTTTTGCGATCGCTCTATTTGAGAGTAATATAGGGAAAGATTCTGGAAAAAATGCTTATCTGTCAAATCTTCAGCAGAATGCTATATGAACTCTTATCTCGACAGGTAAGAGTTCATATCACAATTTAAACTTAGCTAGCAAGCCAGGATAGATGTATCCCGTTATGCTATCGTTGGCAATTTTTTATATTCTTCCTTATGCTTTTGTATCGCATCCCAGATGTCAACCTTTTGCTGAAGGTTGAGCCAAAGTTGAGGACCATTCCCTAAGGTTTTCCCAATACGAATGGCCATGTCTACCGTGATTGGTCTTCGACCTTGAATAATTTCATTAACAGTGCGCCGAGACACACCGAGAAGCTCAGCAAAGGTTGTTTGAGTCATTTCAATATCTTCAAGCACATCTGAAATGACCTCTCCAGGATGCACTGGTCTTATTTGCCTCCCATTAATAATATCTTGTAAGTCTTTCATAAATTATTTTCCTGTTTGAATCAAAACTCTTTGTTTTTCCTTATAGTCAGTGATAATCTTCAAGGTTTAAATCGTAGGCATCATTATTTCTAAATGTGAAAGTAATACGCCAGTTACCTGATACCTTTATTGACCAAGTTTCTCTTCTATCCCCTTTAAGCTGGTGTAAATCATAACCCGGTATTCTAAGGTCATCTATAGCTGTTGCAGAATCTATCACTTCAAGTCTTCTCCTTATTCTTTTTTCTAAATCTTTGGGTATACCTTTTGCATTACCTTCTTTTAATAATCTTTCTAATGCCTTATTTCTAAAAGTTTGTATCATTCAATGGATTTCTACTATATTTCATATTAAATCTTGGTCTATAACAGTTTAATGACAGTTTAATCTTATACATAAATATATTTTTTGTAACTTTGTAGGTTACAACTCCACTGTAATGTGGAAGGTTACAAATGTCAAGGCTCAAACTACTATGAAAGCAAAAGGGGTTCTAGTGCGATCGCTATCGCCCTAGGGTGCGTTCCCTAATGCAAGTCCTACTACTCCACCGATCGATTTTGGGGAACGCACCTTGCTCATTCATTGAAGTTGATAAGTCTAGGTAATCTAATATCCTCTGCCAGATTAGCACTTAATTGGGGATAGATCATCTATTTCTTACATTAGTATGATCGCTGCTCTGGTAGTGGTGGAGGGTTCATAAAAAAATGTGCTAATCGGCATAACAGGCTCATTGTCATGTTGTCGGGAAATTTTCTTGCGATCGCTCTATTTGAGAGTAATATAGAGAAAGATTTTTTTTAAAATGTGTATTGGGGGTGATGTGTGGAAAGTTTTCGTATAATATCTGGTTAGTCCCCGGTGACAAAGTCATTGGATTTTCAATAGATGTTATGCTGACCAGTATTTTGCTGTGGTCGATGGCACTTAGCCTGTTGCTAATCAGCTTCACCCCTGGAGTATGGTATAAGCTATGGTTTTTTGAGATTTTGGGGACAGGCTATCTTTGGTTTGCGGGCTTGACTTTGATCTTGCTGTTGGCTCTGTTTTTACCCAGGTTCCGTCCTTCGCGCTGGAAATTGATGATCACGTTAGCTGTCGGACTGGGGTTTTATGCCAGCACAATTGGTACCTGGTATGTTCCGAGGTTGCGAGATGCTAGAACTGGTGGTTTCCCATTGACTGTAATGACCTACAACGTCAACTACCAACTATGGGAGACCAGTGCCGTGACTGACCTGGTTCGGGCAAATCCCGTAGATGTATTCGGGTTAGTTGAACCGTTCAAGGAGCAGGCAGCAGAGCTACTAGACAATGTGCAGGATCTTTATCCTTACTATTACCGCGCAACGGGAGGCGGACTGAGTTTATTTAGCCGCTATCCCATTACAGAGGCGACGACTGACAACTTGGGAACCCGCCACCATAGCCTATTCGCAAGCGTTAATGTGACAGGACACCCCATTCGGGTTGTTGTTGCCCATCCCCTTGCCCCTATATCCATGCCTAACTTTATCAATCGTAACCAGGCGATGGTGGCCCTGGCAGCCTATGCAGCACAGCAGTCAATCACTACCGTAATAATGGGTGACTTTAACCTCACCTCCTGGTCGATTTATTTTCGCAACTTTATCATTAACTCAGGATTACGCAGTGTCAATCTAGGGCATGGACTAAATCCAACCTGGTTTTATACTGACGAAGCGCGATCACTATCCCATCTCGATCATTGGAAACAAGCTCTAAAAATTCCCATTGACCACATTTTCGTCAGCCAAAATGTCAGGGTTGATCAGGTCATCACACTGCCTTCAGGTGTATCTGATCATCGTCCAGTGATTGCAAAACTACGCGTGATGTAGCTTGTTTTAGCTCAGGTTCATAGCGATCGCATTGCTGTTGCGATCGCTATTGCCGTAGCCGTAGGGTGCGTTCCCTAAGGTCAGTTCTACCACTCCACCGAGCGACTTTTGGGAACGCACCTTACTCATTCATTGAAGTTGATAAGTGCGATCGCATCGCCTCGTAGCGACTGTCTTGATTGTCAAGAGGTAATTCAAAAAAACTCAAGCAGTTGCCGTAAAACTCAAAATCTCAAGCCAGAAAAAAGCGCAGCGATCGCATCGCTCGTAGGTTGGGTTGAGCGCAACAATACTGGGTCGAAAATAGCTCAAGTCGCTTGTTTAAGCGAAACCCAACCACCCTAAAGGTTACTCTGACAACTTTTAACACCTACCTACTTAACTTTATCCCAGATTACATCCCTAGTAATCCCTAGCAAGGTAGAAAATATTCTGATGAAATCAGGATTGTTGAATCTGCCAGAAAAAAGACAGTTCAACAGCCCAATTATGAGCGAGAAGTAGTTCAAGGCTGACCGCTGAAATAACTGATAACTGAGAAAACGGTAGCAATTTCTACCAAAAGTCAGAATAAAATTCGTTATCGTCATAAGGTCATGACGGAATGTAATTAAAACGAGAAAGAATGCGGATCGAGCAATTGCAAGCCTTTTTAGCCGTAGCCGATACGGGCAATTTTGGTCAAGCCGCGCGCCAGTGTGGAGTCACCCAATCGACTATCAGCCGCCAGATTCAATCCCTAGAAACCGATTTGGGCTTACCTCTTTTCCATCGTACCGCCCAAGCGAAGTTAACCATTGCTGGCGAGAAATTACTGCCCCGGGCGAAACGGATTTGTCAAGAATGGACGAATATTCACGAGGAAATCACCGACCTACAGGCAGGAAAACAGCCAGAATTGTGCGTTGCGGCGATTCATTCCGTGTGCGCCCACTATTTACCGCCGATTTTGCCGAAATTTTGTGCTGAATACCCAGAAGTTCAGTTAAGAGTTACAGCCCTAGGCAGCGATCGCGCTTTAAAAGTGCTGCGGGATGGTTTAGTAGATGTGGCGTTGGTAATGAATAATCGTTTTCTCACCTCTAGCCCGGAGATGGTGGTCGAGGTATTATACCAAGAAGCGATCGAAATTCTCATGGCCGCTAATCATCCCCTCGCCCAATACAAAGAAGTGCCATGGTCAGAATTAATCCCCTATCCGCAAGTGGTTTTCAAAGACGGCTACGGAATGCAAAGATTAGTACAAGAATGGTTTTCCCGTCAGGATGCCCACCTGAAAACCGTCATGGAATTAAACACCCTCGATGCTTTTCGCGGTGTGGTGCGTCAGGGTAATATTATCGCTCTTCTGCCCCAATCCGCCTTGATGGAGGCCCGTAGCGATGCCACCCTCGCCATTCGTCCTCTTGCTTCCCCTAGTGGCGAAAATCCCCATCTTAACAATGGTAAATTTAGTCATCGTCCCACCCGTCAGGTAGTCCTTGTCACCACTAGCGATCGCCTACAGATACCACCGATCGCTCATTTTTGTCAATTAGTGCGGCAAATGAATCAAAGTGTGGTTAAAAGCTTAGAAAACCACCCCGTCCAGCCTTAGCAATCCCCATCAATCCCATTTACTCTTTATTTTTTTCCTTGAGATGAGCGATACTTTTCGAGAATTATTAAAAGCGATCGGTAGTGGCACCCATACGGGCAGAAATTTAACCCGTCCTGAAGCGGCAATGGCCACCAAGATGATGTTAACCCAAGAGGCAACCCCGGCCCAAATCGGTGCTTTTATGATTGCCCATCGCATTAAACGCCCCACCAGCGATGAGTTAGCGGGAATGCTTGATGCCTACGCCGAGCTTGGCCCGCAAATAACCCTAGAATCAGCCTCTTTTCAGCATCCGATCGCTATTTTTGGCAATCCCTACGATGGACGCTCTCGCACTGCCCCAGTTACTCCGATCACTACTTTAATCTTAGGGTTGGCGGGGGTTCCCGTAGTCCTGCACGGGGGCGATCAAATGCCGACTAAATACGGTATTTCCCTCAGAGAAATCTGGCAGCAATTAGGAGCAGATTTTAGTCAATTATCCTTAGCAGCAGTGAAAGACTGTTTAATCACCACAGGATTGACTTTTTTCTATATTCCGCGCCATTTTCCCCTAGTACAGAATTTTATTCCCTATCGGGAGCAAATCGGTAAACGTCCGCCCATGGCCACGGTAGAGTTAATGTGGTCGCCTTTTGTGGGTAATATTCATCAGATATCGGGTTTTGTTCATCCCCCCACCGAAGATCGTTTTCGCGAAACTTTTGCCCTGAGAAATATCTCTCACTTCACCACCGTGAAAGGATTAGAGGGGAGTTGTGATTTAGCCTGTAATCGGACGGCGATTATCGGTCTGGGAAATCCCACCGATACCCCTTCCTTTCAGCGATTTTTCCTAAATCCTCGCGATTATGGCTTCTGTCCCTCGGATTATCCCCTGGAATCTTTAGAGATGCTCACCGCTAAATTAAAGGGTTTATTAGCCGGAGAAAATAATGAATTAACCGATGCGGCAATTTTTAACGGTGGTTTTTATCTTTGGCGCTGTGGAATTGCCCCGGATATCCCCACGGCTTTCCAGCAAGCACAACAATCTTTACAGTCAGGAAAAGCCCTGGCTAAACTAGAACAAATCCGTAATTATCTCCAAAATCAGGAATAGATAGGAATAGGACTGTAGGGAAAATCAATCCATTATAAATACTTTTGAGAAAAAAATTTTCCCAACTGCATCATTTCCTCGCTCAAGTGGGAAAGCTATGACTACGGTAAACGATTTAGAAGTTTCTAATTCCTATCACAGTCGCCCCTAGAGAAGCCATCATGTCTGCAATTAACCCCTCGACGCTCGAAACTGAATTTATCTGTCCCTCTTTTTCTATCTTAAAACTGAAGGAAAACTCGATCGACCTGGATGAAGATTTTCTCGGCAGTGATTTGGAAGATGATTTAGTATCTAGTCCCGAAAAAAGCTACAGCAACGGCACAACTACCGATTTAGTACGTTTATACCTACAAGACATTGGCAGAGTGCCTCTGCTCAAACGGGACGAGGAAGTTGAACAAGCGCAACAGGTACAGCGTCATCTGTCTTTACTGAAATTATGCGCCGCCGCCGTTAAACAAGGTGATGCACAAGTACAGCAATTTGTCAAGTTAATTGAGGTGCGCGATCAGCTAACCGCTCAATTAGCCCATCGTCCCTCCCTAGAACGCTGGGCAAAAACCGCCCAAATCAGGGTGTCTGAGTTAAAAAATGCTTTAAAAGCAGGGAAACAGCGTTGGGCGCACCTAGCGGGCTTAGAAGTGGGGGAATTAGAAGAAATTATTGCCCTTGGTACCCGTGCCAAAGAACAGATGATCAAGGCCAATTTACGTCTGGTGGTGTCGGTGGCCAAAAAATATCAGAATCGCGGTTTAGAATTATTGGATTTGATTCAAGAGGGAACCCTGGGTTTAGAACGCGCCGTCAAGAAATTTGATCCCACCAAAGGCTATCGTTTTAGTACCTATGCCTACTGGTGGATCCGTCAAGGAATGACAAGAGCGGTCGCAACTAAAAGCCAGATTATTCGCTTACCGGTTCATATTACCGAAAAACTCAACAGAATTAAGAAGGCACAACGGAAAATCTCGCAAATGCGCGGTCGCACTGCGACCGTAGAGGAAATTGCCCAAGAGTTAGCTCTGACTCCTGAAGCTGTGCGGGAATTGTTGATGACAGTGCCGCGTTCGGTTTCCTTAGAAATAAAAGTGGGTAAGGAAAAAGATACGGAATTATTAGACCTTTTGGAAATCGAAGCAGTGTCTTCAGAAAATCATTTTGTCTATGAATCTTTGCAAAGAGATATCAGAGCACTATTGGCAGATTTAACCACTCGTGAACGAGAAGTGATTGAATTGCGCTATGGTTTTCTCGATGGTAAATCCCATTCTTTGGCTGATATCGGTCGCACTTTGGAATTATCCCGGGAAAGGGTACGACAAATTGAGTTGAAAGCTTTGCAAAAACTGCGTCAATCCCAGCTACATAATCAAATTCGCGATTATTTTGAAGCGTTGAGTTAGTTAGGGTATGTGGAAAAAGTTTTTCCCGGGGGCAGGGTGTGGGGAGTATTTTCAGTGAACAGTAAACAGTAATCCTAAATCCTGTTATTAAAAACTGATTATTTATTCCTCCTTTTGCCTTTTGTCTCTTGCTTCTTGCCTATCCTGATATGTAGCCTATACTTAACGGATTTAGTATAATCAGTGATCTGAAAATACTCCCTATTTTTTTAGGAGATTTTAACTCACCGAGAATAAGGATTTGATGATACCAAATCCGTTTTTAATACTGTGATTAACTCCCCAGTCATGGATTGTTTCTCCCTGCTCTGGCGCTCCCCACTCCCCTATACCTTTTAAACAGGATTTATCCTAAATCCTGTTATTAAAAACTGATTATTTATTCCTCCTTTTGCCTATTGCCTCTTGCCTATCCTGATATGTAGCCTATACTCAACGGATTTAGTATTAATATGTCCAATTTTGTTTCGTCTGTAGGGTGTAGGTTCCGTCGCGCACATTGACCCGATGGGGGATCAGCTTCAGGTCTCGGAAGATATGAGCTTGGTGTTGTAGGGCCGTCAGAGAGCGATCGTCGATTGGGATAATGGCACGTTCAGAGGCCCGTTGTTCGAGATTAGTCACGATCGCCGGATCGATCTCGTGGTGGGCTGCCAAGCGTCTCGTCGCCTCTAACTCCTGTTGTTTCGCCCAGGCCCCCGCCTCGTTCACCTCTTCTAAAATCACCTTCAGTACATCGGGATAATCCCGCACCAATTCGGGAACCGCATAATAATAGGTCGGCACTTCTAGAGAGGCGTTTTCCCCGAATATACTCTCTAGATCCGCCACCGATCTTCCCGGATAGGTGCGCGTCTCCGTGGGGGAATAGGGAACCCAGACCACCCAAGCGTCGATCTCACCGCGACGAAAAAGCACCAGTGCTTCCGGTTGAGTCGCATACACCGGTTCGATATCGCTTAATTCTAGATTCACTCTCATCAGGGCGCGGATGAGGACATAATGGGCGCTCGAACCTCGATCGAAGGCGATTCTTTTTCCTTTTAAATCCGCCAACGTCTCTATTGGCGAATCCTCAGGCACGAGAATCGCCTGACCTTTCGGGGCGGTATATTTTTCTTTGGCTACCCGGACGAAGACGTGTTCCGCCGCTTGCGAGAAAATACTCGCCGTACCGCCACCACCGCAGAAGTCGATCGTTCCGTTGCTCAAGGCCTCGATCAGAGAGGAAGCGGCCAGAA
Organism: Microcystis sp. M179S2; assembly: GCF_020245805.1. NCBI lineage: Bacteria > Bacillati > Cyanobacteriota > Cyanophyceae > Chroococcales > Microcystaceae > Microcystis > Microcystis sp. M179S2. The sequence continues at coordinate 9,875 of NZ_JADBUE010000376.1, forward strand.
AACTCGTCCACGTTACCGTCACCCCAAAGGGTTTTAAGCGTCTTTCCAGAAAGGCCTGGGCGCGGAGAACTTCCAGATTGGTCATGCCCTCGGGATAGCCGATCTTGAGGGTTCCTAACCGCCGCGCTTGTTTGGCGAGAGGAGTGATATCGGAGGGGGTCGAGCGCTTGAACCAGCGATCGATCGCGATACAGAAGAGAATTCCAGCGATAAATAATCCCACGGTTTCCAATAGCCGGGGAGTCGTATTTCGGGGGAATTTAAAGCTATCGACGAGGTTCAGAATCGGGTTATCGGATCGAGAATTTTGACCGACGGCGATCTCGCGTAGCGAGCGCTTTGCGTTCGTGTCGGAAAATCCAGCCAGGAGAAAGCTCCCGACGAGACTGGTCAAAAAAAGCACTGCGGGAAGAACTGCCCGCCAATTTCGCCACGGTTTCCAGAGACACTTGATCGAACGGTGGAGCATGGGATTTCTCGCAGAAAACAAGATTTATGATCGGGAAAGGAGACAAGAGGGAAGGGTTTCCCAACTTGATCGGGAGAGGTTCCATTAGTTTTATCTACATACTATAAAAATCCACGACTCCTCGATTGTGTAACAAAGTACATTTATAAATGTATTGAAAATGATATAGTTTTAAAATTAAATTGCGCCCGCCTTTGAGAGATCGAGGTAATATGGATGGATTGGTTGATCGAAATCGTCAAAATCGCGGTGGCCACCGGCATAGCCACCACCTTCGACGACAATATTTATCTAACCGGCTTCTTTAGCGAGGTAAATCGTACCTTTCGCCCGGTTCACGTTGTCGTCGGCGAGCTAGTCGGGTTTACGGCCTTAGTATCGGTGAGCTTGCTGGGTTTTCTACTCGGCTTAATCATCCCGCCGATTTATATCGGTCTTCTCGGAATCTTGCCGATCCTCATCGGTGTGAGAAATTTACTGACGTTAAATCGCGATAACGAGAGGGAAACCGCAGATCGCAAGGTGAATTTGCGAAGAAACGCCCGATTTCACGGATTCGCCTCCCGCAGACTATCCCTCGGTCAAGTCTTCAGCGATCGCCAAACCTATAAAGTTTCCGCGGTCACGATATCCAATGGCGGCAATAATCTCGGTATCTACATTCCCCTATTCGCCAATAGTACCGTGGCGCAGTTAGCCGTAATCATCCCGATCTGCTATCTAATCGTTTGTACTTGGTTATTTCTCTCCTATAATCTAACCCGCCAACCGGGGATCGCGGTTGTCCTCAGCCGTTATGCGAGTAAGCTTTTCCCTTTTGTGCTGATGTGGTTGGGCCTACGGATTATTCTCGATAACGGCTCCTATCGCCTGTTGATTCCCACCGGGTAAATTAGACCCCCCGTAAAAATCGCCAATCTCCGGCTCCCACGGGAGTCAAAATTCAGGAAGAGAGAAGAAAAAATTAGTTGGTTTAGAGCAACCTTATCGAGAAAATCCCGATGAATGTATCACTGTTGCCAATTCGATCGCTGTTTCGTCCCTTTCGTTCCTTATCGGGGAGGAGCTTCCTTTCCTTCCTGTTAGTGGGACTGTTGGCAAGTATTGCCCTCGCCTCCTGCGGGGGAATCGGCTCAAAACCGGAGGTGAAACTGAATCTCGTTTCCTTCTCGGTCACGAAAGCCGCCCACGACCAGATTATCCCGAAATTCGTCGAGAAATGGCGGAAAGAGCATAACCAAAAAGTCATTTTCCAGCGGAGTTACGGCGGTTCCCTGGCCCAGGCCGATGACGTGATCGCCGGGAAACAAGAGGCGGACGTGGTACATCTCGCCCTTCCCCTCGACGTGATGCGGATATCTCAAGCCGGCCTGATTAATCGCGGTTGGGAAGATCGGGTGCCGCGGCGGGGGGTGGTGAGTCACTCGGTGGCGGCGATCGTCACGCGGGCGGGAAATCCGAAAAAGATTCAATCTTGGGCGGATCTGGCTAGAGAGGACGTTACGGTTCTATCCGCCGATCCGAAAACTTCCGGGATCGCTATTTGGCAGTTATTAGCCCTCTGGGGTTCGGTGACGCAAACGGGGGGCGAACCGCAACAGGCATGGGATTTTGTCCGCCGGATCTATCAAAAGATTCCCACCCTAGCCAGGGACGCGCGGGAAGCCAGCAATGCCTTTTTCCAAGAAGGAAAGGGGGATGTTTTAGTCACCTACGAAAACGAGGTAATTCTAGCGGCAAGAAATCAACCAGATACCAATTACTTAGTCCCCCCGGTCAATATCTCGATCGATAATCCCGTGGCGGTGGTGGATAGAAATGTCGATAAACACGGCACGCGAGAGGTGGCCGAGGCCTTTGTGAATTTCCTCTATTCCGAGCCGGCACAACAGGAATTGGCCAAATTGGGCTATCGATCGGTCAATCCCTTCGTGGCCAAGGATGAAGGACTACAATTTCCGCCGATCGAAACTCTTTTCAACGCCCAAGATCTCGGGGGTTGGACGTTGATCGAAAAGGAATTTCTGGCCAATAACGGCATCTTCGAGCAGATTAAAAACCAGTCGGCTTCCTAACATTTTTCCCGCTTTAATCTATGAAATTCTCTCATTATTTTTTCCTAATCTCCCTTCTGATGGCCAGTAATTTGATCGCCGGTTGCGGTCGCCCGGCCGACTCGGCCGAGAAAGAAGCGCCAGTCTCGATCGACGGTGGTGCGGTGGGTTTCGCCCTCTCCCTCGCCGTTGCCGAAGAATATCAGAGAATCCATCCCGAAGCGCGGGTAAGCGTCGCCACCAGTGGAACCGGGGGCGGTTTTAGTAAGTTCTGCGCCGGAAATCTCGACATTGCCGGGGCATCGCGGGTGATCCGGAAAGAAGAGATCGAGAAATGTCGGGAAAACGGCGTGGAATTTCTGGAATTACCGATGGCGATCGACGGATTGGCGGTGATCGTCAATAAAAAAAATCAATTCGCCAAGTGTTTAACGATTAAAGAACTCGATCGAATGTGGAACACGAAAGCGGAGGGTAGGATTACCAGTTGGAAACAGATTAATCCCAAATTTCCCGACGAGAGATTATTACTTTTCGCCCCGCCTTCCGATACGGGAACCTTCGATTATTTCACCCAAGCGATTACGGGAAAACGGAGAAATAGCCGTACCGATTTCACCCCGAACCGCAATCAAAACGCGCTCGTGCAGGGGGTGATCGGCAATCCATCCGCGCTTGCCTATTTAGGCATCTCTTTCTATATGCAGAACCAAGATCGATTGAACTTGGTGGCGATCGAAAATAATGAAGGAAAATGCGTCAAACCGGTCCCCATCGATAACGTTCTCCGCAATGTCTATAATCCCCTTTCCCGTCCCCTGTTTATCTACGTCAACAAGAATAATTTAAAAACGAATCCATCCCTGGAAAAATTCGTGCGCTTCTATTTAGAAAATTCCTGGAAATGGGTCGATGGCGTGGGTTACGTCGCTTTACCTGATGAGGCCTACGTCAAAACCCTGCGGAAATTCGAGCGCGGGGAAACGGGATCGAAATTCGGCAAAGCTAAACCGGGAGAACCGATCACGAACTTTATCTAAAAAAGGAATTTTGTCAAACCATGACCTTAACCCCGAGTTCTTTCGATAATTCTTTTTTGCCGGCAGATAATTCGCTCCTCAAGCACCCCGGCGACGATATTCAAGAGAAGATGATCGCGGTCATTCTCTTCGCTTGCGCTTTCGTTTCCGTGGCGACGACGATCGGCATCGTGGCGATTATTTTTAGCGAAACGTGGGGATTTTTTCAAGAGGTATCTTTCGCCCAATTCTTTCTCGATACCCGTTGGACTCCACTGTTCGCCACCCCTCATTTCGGCATCTGGCCGCTAATTAACGGGACATTTTTAACCACAGCCATCGCTATGTCCGTCGCGGTTCCTTTAGGCCTATCTTCCGCGATCTACCTCGCCGAATACGCGAAACCGAACCTAGCGGCGATTTTACGCCCCGCGGTGGAACTTCTCGCCGGGATTCCCACGGTGGTGTACGGGTACTTCGCCCTACTCGTTGTCACGCCCACTTTGCGGAATCTTTTCCCCGTCGAGATTTTTAACGCCCTCAGCGCCGGGTTAATGATGGGGATCATGATCACTCCCACGGTGGGATCGATTAGTTTAGACGCGATCCGAGCGGTTCCCCGTTCCCTGCGCGAGGGTTCCTACGCGCTAGGAATTACCAAGCTGGAAACGATTTTTAAAGTGGTTCTCCCCGCCGCCCTCTCCGGGATCATGGCCTCGATTATTCTGGGAATGTCCCGGGCGGTGGGGGAAACGATGACGGTGTTGATCGCCGCCGGCTCGCAACCCCGGCTTACCCTCAATCCCTTCGAGTCGATCGCCACGATGACCGCTTTTATGGCCGAGATTTCCGGGGGAGATGCGCCCCGGGGCAGTCTCAGTTTTAAAACCCTCTACGCGGTCGGCGCGGTGCTTTTTCTGATCACGCTGGTGCTGAATCTAGCCAGTTACTGGATATCCCACCGTTTTAAAGAAAAATACGATTGATTTCCCATGGTTAAATCCTCTGTCAAATCCGATACCGTTGAATTTATCGACCATCTCGAACGCCGCGAGGCGATCGGCAAATTCTGCGAGTATCTTTTCCTCTTCGGTTTACTGATCGGTTTGTTCGTTCTGGCGCTGTTGGTGTTGAATATCGCCCACGATGGACTCGGACGACTCTTAACCCCCGGATTCCTCACGGAAACGCCTTCCCGTTTCCCGGAAAGGGGCGGTATCCGTCCGGCGATCATCGGTAGTTTCTATCTGGGAATTATCGTGCTTCTCGTGGCGGTGCCGATCGGGGTCGGGTCGGCTTTGTATCTAGAGGAATACGCCCCGAAAACTTGGTGGACGGCACTGATCGAGGTGAATATCGGCAATCTGGCCGGGGTTCCCTCGATCGTCTACGGCTTATTAGGATTAGCGGTTTTTAACTATCTGCTCAATTTTGGCCCGACGCTGATTTCCGGCGCGTTAACCCTTGCGCTTCTCTCGCTGCCGGTGATTATCGTCACGGCGCGGGAGGCGATCCGGGCGGTTCCCGATTCCCTACGCCAAGCCTCCTACGGTCTAGGCAGTACCAAATGGCAGACGATCCAACACCATGTTTTACCCTACGCGGTGCCGGGGATTCTCACGGGGGTGATTATCTCCGTGTCGCGGGCGATCGGGGACGCGGCTTCCTTAATGGTCGTCGGCGCGGTTAGTTTCCTCACTTTCGATCCTGGTTTATTCCAACGCTTTATGGCACTACCGATTCAAATTTTCAGCTATATCACCCGTCCCGAACCCGGTTTCGCCAATGCGGCGGCGGCCGCGATTATCGTTCTGATCCTGTTAATTCTCGCCCTCAACGCCATCGCCATCTATCTACGTCAACGTTATTCGACACTGAATTAGGGAAGGCAGCGGGCAAGGGGGTAGATACATAACCTTCCCTACTCCTGCACTCCCCACTTCTCCAGTACGGGAGGGTTTGCAAACCCTCCCCTCTAAAAAAACCATCGATCTTTAATAAACGATCAGGAGAATTTTTGCCATGACTACCCACCTTAACCCAGATCACAGTGTTTTCGACGCAGAAGGTGTCAAAGTTTTTTATAACGGGTTTCTCGCTCTTGTGGACGTTCATATTAAAATTCCCGCGCGAAAAATCATCGCCTTTATCGGGCCGTCTGGTTGCGGGAAAAGTACCCTCTTGCGCTGCTTTAACCGAATGAACGATCTGATCCCCGGTGCCAAGGTGGAGGGAAGATTACTCTACCGAAATCAGAATATTTACGATTCGCAGGTCAACGCCGTCAAGTTACGGCGACAGGTGGGGATGGTTTTCCAACGTCCGAACCCTTTTCCCAAGAGCATTTACGAGAATATCGCCTACGCACCCCGAACCAACGGTTATCAGGGAAATCTTGAGGAATTGGTCGAGTATTCCCTGCGGCAGGCGGCGATCTGGGAGGAAGTAAAGGACAAACTCAAAGAAAAAGGAACGGCACTATCGGGGGGACAACAACAGCGTCTCTGTATCGCCCGTGCGATCTCGCGTAGCGAGCGCGTTGCGACCGCTATGAAGCCAGATGTTTTATTGATGGATGAACCCTGTTCGGCCCTCGATCCCATTTCTACCCGTCAGGTGGAGGAATTGTGCTTACAACTGAAGGAAAGTTACACGATCATCACCGTCACCCACAATATGCAGCAGGCATCGCGGATCGCCGACTGGACGGCATTTTTTAACACCGAAACCGATCCCTCCGGGAAACGCCGGGGGAAATTAGTCGAATTCAGCCCCACGGAAGTTATGTTCGGCAATCCCCAAACCGACGAGGCCCGCGAGTATATTAGCGGGCGATTTGGGTAATTGAAACAGAAAAAAACTCGATAGTCTGTTTTTCAAAACCGTGCGCGGTTTTATGCCGAGACACCCATTGCTATGAATAGAAAGGACTGGATTTTCGCTATTTTGTTGGTTTTTGTCCCGATCTCGATCGCCTGGAATTTCCTGCGTTGGGACGTGACGATCGTTTTCCTGAGTGCCTGTCTAGCGATTGTTCCCCTGGCCGCTTACATGGGAAAAGCGACCGAGGAAATCGCCGTCGTGGTCGGTCCCAATCTCGGCGGTTTATTGAACGCCACCTTCGGCAACGCTACCGAATTAATTCTCGCCTACGCCGCCCTCGAAGAAGGTTTGATCGAGGTGGTGAAAGCGACGATTACTGGTTCAATTATCGGGAATCTGCTGCTGGTAACGGGCGTATCGATGTTTTTCGGCGGCTTACGCTATCTCAAGGTCGCGAGAGGACTCCCGTTAAACCGCGTAGCGGTTAACGGGAGATGAATCGCCACCAGAATAAAACTAACGCGGTAGGGTTTCCACTTTTGGGGAGTTTTGGTTCTCGACGTATTTTTTTAGTTGTTCGATGGTAACGCCGCCACAACTGGCCACGAAATAAGCTCCCGTCCAAAAATAGGGTTTGTTGTAGAAATACTTGGCCGCCAAATCCAGAAATTCCTTTCTAATTAATGGGACTACTAACTGTTTTAAGGTTAGCGATTAATTTGGATAAAGCGATGTCAGGTTTGTCATCGATAATCCGGTGAACGTAATCCGATTCACCGTTGAAATCAAGTAATGTGCTGTCCCATTTCGTGAGCGTTGACACAAAAATTTCTTTAAGTCGGGCTAAGATTTCATTGTTAATAGCAATGGCCGGTATTTGATGACGAATACGACGTGAGCGGTAAGTTTATAAACAGAGCTAAATTCATGATTGTAATCAGTTGACATATTAGGCGGTAAGTGTTATAATCTGATTGTACATCACGAAACGAACGACAGTGATAACGCTTACCTACCAGTACAAACTAAAGGTAAATAGGCAACAGGAACGGGAGATCATCCACATTCTTGATGTTTGTAAGAGCGTTTATAATTACGCTCTTTCAGAACGGAA
>NZ_JADBUE010000377.1:0-4319 GCF_020245805.1 Microcystis sp. M179S2
CGCCCTCTTACGTTAAAATCGATGTTTGATAATTTTACCCTGCGCTTGTTCTGCTAACGCTTGCTCTAGTGCCTGCTGTTCAGAAAGAGGGATATCTGCAAAGCGAATGACCGATGTTTTCTGACAAATGAGATAATCTGGATTAAGCTGCCTTAAGAGTTCCTCAGCTGCAGATGCGATCGCTTGTTTAATCTCTTCATCTGAAGGAAGTTGAGTCGTCTGGAAAAGATCAGATTGCATAAAAAGTCTAAGCCAATCAAAACGCTATGGTTTCCTTTATTCTAACACAAAAAAAGCTATCACGCTATATTTATAGAGGGCGATCACTTCTAAGGTCAGTATTGCAGCTTAAGTCGTTTATTATCAGCAACGCCCAGATAATTTACTCGCTATTTAAGGGCGGACTGCTAATAACTGGACTTGTACCGTTTCAGGAAGTTTTATTATGACAAAATGATTTTCTGGATACAAATAATCTTCACCAGATTCATCAATCACTCGCAAACATCCCACCTCTTGCGCTTTAGCATCAGGTAACACTTGATAAAGTTTACAAACTTCTAAATCTCCGCCTTCTTCAGCGGTAATACAGATAGCAAATTCAATGTTAGATGCTGGTGTTTGCATAAATATTTAGTCCAAAACTCGTTTAACTTTCATTTTTCGCCGACCAATACCTTGAGACTCATACCAGTGTAGTTCAGCTTTGCGGATTTCTCCATTAGGAAATTGAACTAAGCCGACTCCTTTTAGCTTTCGCCATCGACGACCCCCAAACTGCGCTTTTAGCCTTCTGAGTTCACGAATAGAGAGGTTGGCGGCGATAATCTCTATTTCTGTTAGTTCTCCAATCAACTCAAAGCCATTACCCATCTCATCATTCTAACAAAGATTAATAAAAATCTGGAATGTCTCCCCAAAAAAGCGATCGCGCTCTATTGATAAAGTGCGATCACTGCCAATTTAAGGCTAGATTTACCAGTTTTTTATTTTAATTTGCGCTTCAAGACTGAACCCGCACCTAAACCACCAATGGCGAGTAAACCCAAGACTGAAGCAGGTTCGGGAGTTTTGTTCATTTGTTTAAAATCTCCAACTATCAGGTTGTCGAAAACAAAGACATCACCTTGACCAGTGGTTGTGAGAAAACTCACTTTTGTGAACGTTTCAGCGGCATTACTAGCCATCAGACCATAGAAAAGCACCGAGCCATCCGTACTGCCATTACTGCCGATGGTGTTAGGAACAGTCACTGTTGTTGTGGTTCCATTCGTTAGCTGTAACTGGATCTGACCCCCAAAATCGCCGATGTCCACGCCGTAGAAGCCAAAAGCAGCTACCTGTTGACTGAAATTCACCTCAAAGTTGCCACCACCACCGGCTGATACTTCCCAGAACTTATCCCCGGAAATGGGATAGCGTCCGGCTCCGTTAGTCCCAGTGGGAACTGAAACTATTGTTCCATTTCCTCCGCTTAGAGTGGCAGTGATACTTCCGGTAGAACCTGGGAAAGTTAAATTTAGGGGAGTAGTGGTTCCAGCCTGAAAAGATTCAAACGTTTCTGTACCCACACCCATTAAATTAGAGCGGAAGCTATTCTCAGCCGCTTGGGCATTAGCATATGGTATGCGAGTGGAGCCACCTTGATTGTTTATGTCTTGGCCAAAATAGATGCTGTAAGCATGGGCAGGACTGCTGACTGCCAATAGAGCAGCAGCGGCGATACTAGCCTTGATTGATATTGATAATGAGCTTTGTTTGCTCGCAATCGAAGTTTTCATATCCAGAAATTTTCCTCAAAACAAACAAATGTTCTGACTGACCTTTAAAGGAGAAAATCTCAAATTAAGCGACATTGGCAAGGGAGAAAGACTGGTTTTTTCAAAATTGCCAATCACTAAATTTTAAGTTAGTTTCTTTAATGACAAAACAGAGCCATAACGGGATTCTACCCCCCCCGATTTTGTCAAGTGTAAACCAACACAAATTTACAAAAATTTATAATTATTGTTACCCTTGAGAGTAGGCTAGTAAAAAAATCTTTTAACGGGTTAGTCTTGGATTATTAGAATCTCTCGTTTCTAGGCTCTGCCTAGAAATGTTTAATGAGAGTCTCTGCCTCCTGAGTAATCTTTACAGAAGGCAGAGCCTTCAAAAATCATTCCCAGGCGGAGCTTGGGAATGAGACGGCGAAAATCATTGCCTCTTGCCTATCCTAACCATTACTTATAACAGCTAATCCCTAATCTCTCAATAACAGATATTCGCGAATCTCAAAAAAGTTATCCCAAGGAATATAGGGTTGATTTTCCGCTTGCAGATAATCGATTAAACGATCCCTAGCAAAAACTAGATCGGCCCTTCTAGCCATGGTAATATCGGTAACGGAATCACCGATCGCAATAGTTTTTACTCCCGAATATTTGGCCATAATCAAGGCTTTAGCTACTAATTCTGTCTCATTTTCCCAATCGGAATGAACTTGCAAATATTCCCCTTGAGTATGAAGATTGACCCCATAAATTGCCGTCACCTTATCTAATAGTCCCTCCCGTTTTAAGACCGTTTCAATCATGCCTTGGATGCCACCGGAGATAATAATAAAAGGGATGGATTGCTCCTGTAAAAAAGCGAGGAATTCGGCTAATCCGGGGCGAATTGGCTTGCTTTCGGCATAGGCAAGAATATCGGCGTATTTTTGGCTCGGTATCGACTCTAGCAGTTGACGGACACCCCGGCGCAGAGTCAGAGTGCGGGCGTACATTTGGGGCATAATTTGGGCCGATAAATCGGGGGCGAATTCTTTGAGCATACCCGCAAAAGTTTCCACGGCGGTGATAGTGCCATCAAAGTCACAGAAAACAATTTTACTCATGGGGTGACAAAATATCTGAAATTGGATATAATCGAAGGTTATGATTAATTTTACAGAGATTATCCGACTCTAGAGCTTCAACCCCCATGAAATCCTATCTCGCCGCCGCCATTCAAATGACCAGTCAGCCAGATTTAGAGAAAAATCTCGCTGCCGCTGAAGAATTGATCGAACTTGCCGTGGGTAAAGGGGCGGAATTAATCGGTTTACCAGAAAATTTCGCCTTTATGGGGGCAGAAACCGATAAAATCGCCCAGGCCGAGACTATTGCTCGAAAAGCCGATAAATTCCTCCGCACCATGGCCCAACGGTTTCAAGTGACCATTTTAGGGGGTGGTTTTCCCGTGCCGGTGACGGGTATTCCCGATAAGGCTTATAATACCGCTATTTTAGTCGATGGCAACGGTGCGGAATTAGCCCGTTATCAAAAAGTCCATCTTTTTGATGTCAATGTCCCGGATGGTAACACCTATCAGGAATCGAGTACAGTCATGGCAGGAATCGATTTACCGCCGATTTATGGCTCCGATAGCTTGGGCAAAATTGGCCTCTCGATTTGCTATGATGTGCGTTTTCCCGAACTCTATCGCTATTTATCGCAGCAAGGAGCCGATGTTTTATTTGTACCCGCGGCCTTTACGGCTTTTACAGGGAAAGATCATTGGAAAGTTTTGTTACAAGCGCGAGCGATCGAGAATACTTGTTATATAATAGCTCCCGCTCAAACGGGCAATAATTACGAACGCCGTTACACCCACGGTCACGCTATGATTATCGATCCTTGGGGTGTGGTTTTAGCCGATGCGGGGGAAGAAGCGGGAGTGGCAATTGCCGAAATTAATCCCCAACGTCTGCAACAGGTGCGACGACAAATGCCTTCCCTACAGCATCGTGTTTTTGTTTAAAATTCGATTCGACAATTTTAACGCCTAATTTTGGGATTTAACTCGGTTTTTTCGCGTAACATTGCTCCCTGATAGCAAGGGCCGAATCTCAAACCTAATTAGGGTTCTTCGGTTTGTCTTATGCAATGTACAGGGTTATAAGGAATTAAACTCTTATAGAGAAAGACATTTGGCGATTTTTGTTAATTGTTTTCGATCTAGAGCGAACTAATCAATTAAATCTCTTGCCAGATAAGGATTTAGTCCATTTATGCCCCCCTATCGAACCATACCAAGTAACGAAGAACCAAAAATCTAGTTGGTTTATAATATTAAATAATTAACTTTATTTTTAGAGATGAATCTGATTTTATCAAGCAAAGCGGCCGAAAGACTTCAACGAGAAGTGCAGTCAAGAGAAGATTTTATCGCCGATAATAATGCTTGGCGAATTGATGTCCTCGATCTCAGGAAGAGAGGTATTTTTCTCATTACTCAGGAAAAGAGTTTATACACCTTAATTTCTTCGTACAAGCAGGGAATTAAGGGAATTATCGCTC
>NZ_JADBUE010000378.1:0-19170 GCF_020245805.1 Microcystis sp. M179S2
TAGCAAATAGAGAGAATTCTTGTCCATTAAGAAATGTTACAAATTACATGGGTACATTAAGAAAAGTTAAGGGGGTACATCCATTGATGGATAAGGGTTTTGGGCTATTATGGTATATATGTATGGGGGAAGTTCAGTTATCAGTGGACTGAAACGCAAATCTGATGACTGATGACCCCTGGTATGAGCATGATGCCAGAGAGCCGCCGCTAATTGCTGTCTTTCACTTTCAGGGTGTTCTTGACGCACCATCTCTACATATTTATTCCTGCTTTCAGGTTGTATTCCTCTACCGATGATAAGGCGATCGCTCCAATCGGTTGTTCCACTGATTTCCCTTCTAGATCGAGCGTTGCTACAGCCAAAAGAGAATTAGGAATCTCTCGGTCAATCTTGTTCTTAACAAGCTGTAAATCAACGGGAAACTGCTTATCTTGGCTGAAAAAACCCGATTCTAAAGTCCCAAACCGATCTAGTCGGGTCAGGTAAATCGTTCTCTGACTTTTAGTCGATGTTACCTCGATATAAGGTTCTCTCAGTTCGGGATGCCGGTTTTTCAGGTCTTCAAGCGATCGCACTGACTTTAAATAATCATTGTAGGTTTCCTTGATTTCGAGCGCAATTTCCGTAAGATTCTGATTGTTAACTTCGGGAAAAAAGCCCCGAAATTGATTGACAGGACGAGCTATTAGGCGGCTTTCTTGCCATTTCTGATTAGCCACCCCAATCATGCGGTCAACTGACCCGTAATTGCTGCTTTCTAAGGGATGGGTGCGATAAACTTGGGGATAACGGCTTTTATCCCTCCCTGCTAACCAGGCGACGGGTTGATAACCGCCAATTTCCTTACAGGCCTTGAGAATTGCCGCATCCGGCCGTAAAGCACTTTGTGGCCCGTCAACCGCTACCTGTAGTTCGTTGGATAAGTCCCCAACAATCTTAAATTGGATGTCCCGCATCTGTTGTAGGGCTGTTTCAATTTGTTGGGGGGAGAGTTGTTGCGGTAAGTTAGCGATCGCTTGTATCCCGTCCCGATATGACCCAGGAATCTGGAAATCTTGTTCTGGATCGGCATTTTTGGCAAGAATACTCCGATAATACTGAGCAACCGGCTTAACATAACCCTCTTTTTTTTCCCCTGGCATCAAAATGGTTTCCCAACGCAAGGTGACAGCCATCATAATTTGATTGGCAATCTTGCCGATGTCATTATTGACCGCACTGACAGCAATTTCTTCAAAACTGCCCTGATAGGGAACTTTATCTCGCTTGACCACATCAGGATAGCGGTTTTCGGGCAACAGAGCTTCTTTAATTTCTGCCGTCAGAGTGGGATATTTGTCCGCCCGTTCAAACGCCAGCCTATGGCCATCGAAGTCCGCCTGTAGGTGCTTGGCAGCGGTTTCGGGATGGATGTGAATTGTGCCTTCCAACCGCATCAGTTGGGGGAGGTGGCGGTTAGTCAGGGTGATGACACCGTTGGAATTCACCAGGGGGCTGCGGGTGACAATCAATTCTGCCCCATCGGGCATTCTGGGGACGCAGACTTCATTTTCTGCTGTGAATCCCTAGTCAGGGAGAAGAATGTAAAGATTTATTAAATTGTAGTTTAGGATACATTTGCGGGGGGGTAGTGTGTATTGTTGTTTTCAACCGCCTTTGGGGTTGGGTTGGGCTGTTAAACACCTCGAAAAATTGCCTCATTCTCAATAAGCGAAGCTCGGAACCCCCATGAATCCGTTGTCCCTTTTCAATAAGTCGGAATTAATCGGGGTGTCCTGTTGCTTGACCCAGGCTACAAGGGCAATACCTAATATTTCGGGAGGCTTAACCCCATGTTGTTGCATAAAAATTTACTTATTGTTGTTGGTGCTGCTACGCTAGGTTTTGCCACTCTTAGTTCAGTAAGACCTGTAGAAGCGTCTGTTCTGTTTGATGAAATTGGAACCCTCAATCCTTTTAATACTCAGCGAGATGGCGGCGATGCTCCAGTTGGTCGATACACGTTTAACCAACAAACAACTATCACATCTTTCTCTGTCCTCAACGCTTTGTCTACTGCCGGGGACCTCAAGTTCTTAATCTTTAATTCCGGGAACGGAGATCTTCTATTCTCTAGCAACCCAAAGACTTTCGCTAGTGATGGAGGTACTGATTTAGCTAACAATACTTTCAAAGAAAGTGATCCTCTGTCTTTTACTTTCTTACCCGGAATCACTTACGGTCTAACTGCTACGTCTAGTGTTTTTGCTGGGTACTATGTTGCTTTCGATAGTGTTGCTGAGAATGGCATCACTGCTTTAACTGGCAATCAGAATGTTATTGGTTCCTTCAACAATCCCAGTTTACAACTAGGCACTAATTGCTGTAGTGTGCCCGTGAAACTCTTTAGTTCTGATATTCAACCAGTTCCCGAACCTAGTTTATCTCTGGGCCTACTTGCTCTCGGCACTCTCGGCGCAGCCTCAACCCTCAAACGCAAACTGAAGTCATCCAAATCTTCAGAAAAAGAGACCACAAAAGTAGGCTAAATTGCCCACTAAAAATAGGACAAATGCCCCTTCATTCAGTCAGTTGAGGGGGTATTTTTGGCATAACTCTCTCAATTCCCATGATTTCAAGGAGTATGGTTTATCTTGCGAGCCGAGATCTGTTACAATCTAAGATGACTGGTTATAGATGCTTTCAAGATGACTAAAACAGCAGAAACCCTCAAAATAGAACTTGCTCAACTTCCTATGCAAGATCGCGCTGAACTAGCTTACTTTCTCATCCATTCCTTAGATGAAGGTGTAGTAAAGTAGGTTGGGTTAAGCGATAGCGCAACCCAACAAAAGGTTATCTGTGTTGGGTTTCCTTGCGTCAACCCAACCTACAATTTTCTGTGAAAACTAGATAAGGTGAGAAGAGATTCTTCATTAAGAAAATAACAGGAGAAAATTCATCATGTCAAATAAAATTATTGATGCCAACAAAATACAGTTAACATTAAAAGAGTTACTTTCTCTAGTAAAGGCAGATACTGAGATTATTATAACTGAAGGAAATAAACCTCTAGCTCGTCTTATTTCCCTAGTAGAAACTGAAGAAACAACCACTAAAACTTCTAACTTAAGACAACCAGGACTACACTCAGGAAAAATTTGGACGAGCGAAGATTTTGATGAGCCACTTCCTGAAGAATTTTGGACAGGCGAGTTATGAAATTACTCTTGGATACCCATACATTTATTTGGTGGGATAGTGAACCAGAGAAACTATCTCAACGTGCTTTAGAATTGTGTAGAAATCCAACTAACATACTATTACTCAGTATTGCCAGTGTTTGGGAAATGCAAATCAAGCTCCAATTAGGTAAACTATCACTCAAGCTACCTTTGGCACAAATGATTAATACTCAGCAACAAACTAATCAACTTGAACTGTTGTCAATTACAGTTAGCCATGTTTTAGCTTTAAATACTTTACCGAATATCCATAAAGATGCATTTGACCGTTTGTTGGTTGCTCAAGCTAACATTGAAAATGTCATACTAATTAGCCACGATTTAACATTAGCCAAATATCCTGTTCAGATAAATTGGTAAAATTCTCAGTAAAGTAGGTTGGGTTAAGCGATAGCGCAACCCAACAAAAGGTTATCTGTGTTGAGTTTTCTTGCGTCAAACTAACTTATAATTTTTTGTAATAACTCCCCAAAAATAAGAGACTAATTCAACAGAAAGCTAAAAAGAGAGGTACAGTGCGATCACCATCGCTGTAGGGTGCGAAAACGCGCGTGTAACGCACCATCAATTTTCTAATACGCGGTGGGTTACGCTGTCGCTAACCCACCCTACAGTGCTACAGTGCTACTGTGAAGAGACAAGCTGATGTCCGAGGTTATAATGGTCAAAGAGTTAAAAAAGAAATTAATCTAATCAATAGCCACAATGAAGGTACAGCCAAATGAGTCAAGTCTTAACCCTAGAATTGAGCGATGAAGTTTATGCCACCTTGCAACAGCAGGCTAAAATATTAGTAATAAAGCTTCCTTTCCTGGATGGGTGAGATCATCACCAGCAAATTATCTCATCGCCGCCAATTTTCTACGATTAATCCCTGAACTCTCAGCATATCTGAGTCGTCAGAAACGACAATGAGATTATAGCTAATAGCTGTTGCTGCAATGAGAATATCAGTCATTTGTATGGGGGTTCCCTTAAGCCTTAAATCAGCAGAAATTGCTGCGGCTTGATGAACAATCTCCATTGTATCTAACAACAATACTCTCAAATCAGTGCGACACAAATTCTGAAATCTTGCTAACTTCTTCGTTGCCTTAACTGCTAATAGTCCAGCTTCAGTTTCTAAATAAGTAATACAGCTTATGAAAACATTCTTTCCTTGTAGCCTTACTGCACTCAATCTCTCAACGACTACTTGGTTGTCTTTGAGAATAGCTGTGACGATGTTAGTATCGAGTAGATAACCCACGACTATTTACTATTTCTATCTAAAACTTGCCATCACTGCTTCAAACTCTGCCATTTGTTCTGGAGTTAAATCCTTCAGCATTCCCGCCATTGCTTGCACTCCTAAGACTCGCCTGATTTTGCGACCTAGACTTTCATCGGGCATTGTTTCTAATTCTGAAGAAGAAAATTTTTCGGTCAGTAAATTCACAAAATACTTAACCATTTCATCTCTATTTAAATCTTCAAATAAGCTCTCATTCTTGATAAAATCATCAATAATTGACGCGATACGAATAACGAGCCTGGACTGAATTTTATCCTCGACCAAATCTGATTGAATAGAGACTTGAGACATCCTTTCCTCCTTGAGACTGGTGTAGCGAATTTTTTCTGATTTTTAGGGAGCATCCCGTTTCGGCAAATCGCTTCCCTTCCTAGGAAGAGAGCAGATAACTCCCCAATCCAAAATCAGAGCCGAATAAGTTAATTTTAACCTAACCTGCTTCAAGTTCGCCTGCTGAAAAAAATTGCCAGCCCTGTCTTCCCGACAAGGCTGAAAAAGCCGTAATCTGTAACAGCGCCCGTAATAAAGCTTCCTTTCCCGCATGGGTGTTGAAAGCAGGCTGGACGAATCAAGTGCGCCACGATGCTGCTTATATTGAAATTACCAACCGACAGTGCGATCGCCATCGCTGTAGTGGATTGTTTCAGCTAATTTGGTGTATTAGAAAAATGCTATAAATTCTATAATCTAAGACTTTAAGCCGAAATCTATTGCCCTATTTTATCTGAAACAGTCCAGTAGGGTGCGAAAACGCGCGTGTAACGCACCATCAATTTTTTAATATGCGGTGGGTTACTAACCCACCCTACAGTGCTACTGTGAAGAGTCCGAGGTTATAATGGTCAAAGAGTTAAAAAAGAAATTAATCTAATCAATAGCCACAATGAAGGTACAGCCAAATGAGTCAAGTCTTAACCCTAGAATTGAGCGATGAAGTCTATGCCGCCTTGCAACAGCAAGCTAAAATATTAGGTATCGACCTGTCAGAATTAGCCGCAACTTCCCTCGAGCGACAGTATCGCTTAACAAAAGATAAAGACCAACGCACGGAAGCGGAAAAAGAAGCAGCACGTCAACGCTTTGAGAGACATATTGGTTCAATTAGCGGCTATCCTCCAGGAGCAGATAATGAAAGCATTGATGCTGATCTTGCGAGAGAATACGCTAGTAACCATGAGGAAGATTGATGCTTCTAGATACATCTGGTTTGCTATGCTTGCAGTTTGAATCCGAACCTTGTCACCAGCAAGCCCGTTTTTTGTATAAAAACACAAGAATCCGATTAGTTCAAAGCTACATTTTAGCCGAATATGTCACTCTAGCCCATACACGGCGTTACCCGCGTTTAGCCACCCTAGAATTTATCACCGATTTGCTAGAAAATCCAGATATCGAGACAGTTTGGGTAGATGAACCCTTACATCGTGCTGCTGTCAAACTATTGATGGCACGGCAAGACAAGACTTATTCCTTATGTGATGCCGTTAGCTTTTTATTGATGCGCCAGTACAATATTAATGAAGCATTAACCACCGATCGCCATTTTGAGCAAGAAGGTTTTCACCGTTTACTTGTATTCTAAAAAGGGCAGAGCTACGTCAGGGGTTGGTATTTCTCCAACTGGTACTCCTGCCATTTCCCCGACCCCAGTTCGGTGAGGGATTGGGCGTTTCCCAACTGCGCGGCAGCTTCCCGCCAGAATTGTTCAAAGTTCTGCCGCAGTTCTCCGGTGGCAATCATTGATTTTAACCCGATAATTTAGTCAACAATTCCAAGAGTTTTTTACTATTAGGAGTCAAGAGAGTTCGACGATAGGCATCGGCGGCCTTTTTAATCGCTTCCGCTTGGGTGGGATAGGGATGAATAACACTAGAGAGTTTACGCAGTCCGATTTGAGCAACCATAGCGGTGGTAATTTCGGAAATCATCTCACCGGCGTGAGCGGCGACGATAGTGGCTCCTAAAATTTGGTCGGAACCTTGTTTGTGAATAATTTTTAGAAAACCTGCTGTTTCGCCATCAGTGATAGCTCGATCGACTATACTCAAAGGAATTTTAATAGTATTAGTGACCAATCCCCGGGTCTGTGCTTGGGTTTCATCCATACCCACCCGGGCGATTTCTGGGTCGGTATAAGTGACCCAAGGCAGAACTAAATTACTGAGCTTATCGCGTCCGAAACCGAAGGGAGAAAAAAGGGTATTTTTAATCACAATACGCGCGGCTGCATCGGCGGCATGGGTAAATTTCCAATCCATACAGATATCACCGGCCGCATAAATTTTCGGGTTAGTAGTTTGCAGATAATCATTGACTTTAACTCCCCGACGAGTATCGTATTCCACGGCCACCGCTTCTAAATTTAATCCTGACAGATTCGGCTCCCGGCCCGCACCGACTAAAATCTCGTCAACGGTGATAGTTGCTCCTTGACCGTTGCTAGTATATTCAATGGTTTTACCCCGCTCATTTTTTGTCACCCGTTCAATTTGGCAAGAGAGAATTAATTGCATTCCTTCCCGCAGGAAAGTATTCTCAATAATTTCGGCCGCTTCTTGGTCTTCTTTATTCAAAAGATGGGAATGATTATGAAATAAAATCACCTGTGCGCCTAACCTTTGAAAAGCTTGGGCTAATTCACAACCAAGCGGCCCGCCACCGATAATAGCTAATCGAGGAGGTAATTCTGTGAGGGAAAAAATTGTTTCATTGGTATAAAATCCCGCTTCTTTTAGTCCGGGGATATCGGGATGAAAGGCCCCAGCACCAGTGGCAATGACGGCTTTTTTATAAGCGAGAGTTTTTCTCGCCACTGCCACAGCATTTTCTCCTAAAAAACGAGCGCTACCCAAGAAGACATCGATACCTAGTTTTTGGAAACGTTGCACCGAATCATTATGGCTAATATCGGCGCGAATTTGTCGCATTCTGGTCATGACTCTGGCAAAATCTACCCTAGTATCCCCAATATTAATTCCTAATTTTTTGGCTTTCTCAATTTCCCCGATAATTCTAGAGGAACGAATCAGACATTTAGAAGGAATACAACCGAAATTGAGGCAATCTCCCCCCATGAGATGTTTTTCCACTAAAGCCACTTTTAAACCTATATCTAAACCCGCAGCCCCCGCCGCTACGACTAAACCCGCAGTACCCGCACCAATGACGACTAAATCATAACAATCTTGGGGTTGTGGATTGAGCCAATCGGCAGGATGAACATAATTAACTAATTTTTGATTATGTTCGTCCATGGGGAGAATATTAACTTCACTGGAGCTATTTTGAAACATATTAGACCTCTTGTAAAAATCAAAAATTGTTGTTAGGGTTAGGAGTCAGTAGCCAGTAGTCAGTAGTCAGGAGAATTAAGAATGAATAATAATCAGTTAAATGGTCTATTTACCGATTTTATGCAATTTAATTCTTATTTTTGCCGTTTTTGAACCCTGAAAAATTAATTATGCAAGAGGTTTATTAAAGCAGTTATCTTAATGGTGAGATACGAAGTTTTCGTTTTGGGTAGCCGGTCGCCGGTCGCCGGTCGTGAGGAGATTATTTTTATTTGTTCTCCCCACACCCCACACCCCACTTCCCACTTCCCCAACCCCTGACTGATAAATGATGACTATTCACTGATAACTGATGCCAGGGCCTGACGGGCAATTTTTGTGACGTAGAGGGTGAGAGCAACGGTAGCGATCAAACCGATCAGGCGAATAGTCCATGGTAAAGCTGGGTTAGTGGCTGGTGTTGAGGTGCCGATAGTGGCAAGATTACCCGCTAAAGAGCCAATATAAACATACATTATCGTCCCCGGAATCATGCCCGCGGAACCTAGTAGATAATCTTTCAGGGAAACCCCGGTGACACCATAGGCATAATTGAGCAGATTAAAGGGAAATACGGGAGATAAACGGGTTAAAAGCACTATTTTTAAGCCTTCTTTCCCCACAGCTTCATCGATAGCTTGAAATTTACTATTACCTTGAATTTTTTCCACCACCCAACCCCTCGCCAGATAACGTCCCACCAGAAAAGCGGCGGTAGCGCCGATAGTTGCCGCGATAAAGACGTAAAAAGAGCCTAAAAGCACGCCAAAAACCACACCAGCCCCGAAAGTCAGGATTGAACCTGGAAAAAAGGCCACAGTAGCTAGAATATAGATAATTATAAACGCGATCGCTCCCACAGCCCCCAAACTATCCACCCAAGTTAAGGCATGGAAAAGAATAGTTTGAGGATTAAAACCGGTGGAGGCACTGGATTCGAGGGCAAAAGCGGGGGGAGTAGTCAGGAGAAAAGTGCCGCTAAAGGCGATTAGCAGCGGCAAATAACGGCAAATAACCAGCTTTTTCCAGTTGCTGGACTGGGAAATAATCATCACAAGTCCCTAAAAAGAGAATAAAAGAGAGATTAAACTATAAAAGCGAATTAAATAGAACTAGGGGCTATTCTACCGTAGTTATCATTGTTTAGACCAGAAAGCCAATCCTGAAAATTCCCAGAAAATCTCCCTCTCTGGGAGAAGATAGGACAAGCAACAGCCCGGTAATTGTTGCTGTTTACTTGATATTACACCTTGCCGTCTCTGGGGAAAAAATGTCACAATTAGAAATAATTAGCATTCGATATAGCAATTAATCTATGAAAATCATCCCCAAGGTCAAGGCCCCTACCTTCCTGCAAATGGCACAATGGATCATTAATCCTGTAGCTTTTATGGAAAATGCCGCCCGCAAGCATGGCGATATTTTTAGCACAAAAGTGGGTTTAACTGTAGATAATTTTATCTTTGTCAGTAGTCCTGCGGCCCTACAACAGGTTTTAACTAATGACCGTAAAAAATTTTCGGCACCAGGGGAAGCCAATCGGATTATTGCCCCGATTATTGGTGATTATTCCGTCGTCATGTTAGACGGAGACATCCACAAAAAACGCCGTCAGCTTTTATTGCCACCTTTTCACGGGGAAAGAATGCGTTTCTACGGCGATTTAATCCGCGATATTACCCTGAGAGTAATGGCAGAATTGCCCGAAAATCAACCTTTTAAGGCCCGTTCAGCGACCACAGCAATCGCTTTACAAGTAATTATGGAGGCAGTTTTTGGAATTAGTCAAGGGGAACGTTATCAAACCCTGAAAAAAACTCTCGCTGAAATGCTCGATATTTTTAACTCTCCGGTGATGGCTTCTTTGTTATTTTTTCCAATTTTGCGGGCTGATTTTGGTGCTTGGAGTCCCTGGGGAAAATACCAGCGTTACCAAGAAAAAATTGATGATATTATCTATACAGAAATTGCCGAAAGAAAAGCTAATCCTAACCCCAATCGCACCGATATTTTATCACTACTGATGTCGGCCCGGGATGAAGAAGGCAACCCGATGAGCGATAAGGAATTGCGCGATGAATTAATGACCTTATTATTCGCCGGTCATGAAACCACCGCCACCGCTATGTCTTGGGCGCTCTACTGGACTCATCGCTATCCAGAAATTAAAGCAAAAATTCTCCAAGAAATAGCCACTTTAGGAGATAATCCTAACCCCATTGACATAACTCGATTACCCTATCTTGCGGCGGTTTGTTCGGAAACTTTACGCATTCATCCCGTGGCAATGTTAACTTTTCCGCGAGCAGTGGAAGAACCGGTAGAACTAGATGGTTATCCTTTAGAAAAAGGGACAATTCTTATGGGTTGTATTTATCTAGCTCACCACCGCGAGCAAACTTTCCCCGATTCCCATACTTTTAAACCAGAACGCTTTTTAGAAAAACAATTCACCCCCTATGAATATATGCCTTTTGGTGGTGGGGCGCGTCGTTGTATCGGGGAAGTTTTAGCTATCTACGAGATGAAAATCGCTATCGCCACAATTTTGGCCAATTATCAGTTAACTCTAGTTAATAATACCCCCGAAAAACCCAGCCGCCGCGGTTTAACCCTTGCTCCCTCGCGAGGAGTTCCCATGGTCTTAAAAGGACGACGGGAACCTCTGGTGACGGCCCCGATGCTCGCCGAAATTTCTTAAAAAAACTGACAAACTATTGTACAATCAGAGTTGTGGTATCCCATATCATAACTCTGTTTTTTTGTCAATAAAATTGGGGATAATTATGGTCTTAATTCGTTTAGCTAAATCCTGGCAAATTTCCGAAAATGAAGTTACTTCCGAAAGTGTTTATTTTAACCGTCGTCGCTTTTTACAGGGGTTAATCGGGACAGGAATTGCGGGGAGTTCCCTATTATTAACTGCTTGTGGTAAATCCTCCTCCTCGGAAGCTTTAGAAAAAAGTTTGCAATTACCTAAAATTGAAGGGTTCAGCAAGAATCCGCAGTTTTTAACGGTAAATCGCCCCATAGCTGCCGAAACTGTAGCCGGGAAATATAACAATTTTTATGAGTTCGGAGGGGGGAAAAATATCTGGTTAAAAGCGCAGAAACTACCGACGAATCCCTGGACGGTAGAAGTGGGAGGATTGGTAAAAAATCCCCAAACCTACGATATAGATACTATTAAAAAAACCTTTCCTCTCGAAGAAAGAATCTATCGTTTTCGTTGTGTGGAAGCTTGGTCAATGGTGTTACCTTGGCTTGGTTTTCCCATGGGTGCTTTAATTGCGGCAGTGGAACCAAAACCAGAAGCTAAATTCGTCCGTTTCACCTCCTTTTATAATCCCGAAATTACTAAGGGGCCAGGATTACATTTAGGTCCCTTACCCTGGCCCTATACAGAAGGTTTAAGAATTGAAGAAATGGCCAATGAATTAGCTTTCTTTGCCGTGGGAATTTTCGGGCATGATTTACCGAAACAACAGGGCGCACCCTTGCGAATGGTTATTCCTTGGAAATACGGTTTTAAAGGAGCAAAATCGATAGTAAAAATTGAATTTACCGCCAAACAACCCGCCACCTACTGGAACACAATTGACGCTCATGAATACGATTTTGAGGCTAATGTAAACCCCAGTAAACCCCATCCCCGTTGGTCGCAAGCAACGGAGAAATTTATCGGCAGTAGAAGTGATTTATCTTGGGAAATTATCGAAACTCTGCCCTATAATGGCTACGGTGAATATGTGGCTAGTTTGTATAGTTAATTTTGATTATTATCCTCGTTTTATTTAGTTTAAGTGAGTATTTATGGAAAATAAAACTCTGTACGAACAAGACTTTTATCTCTGGATTAGAACTACTATTAATCAACTGCAAGCCAGACAGTTTGAGCGGGTAGATTTAGAGAATTTACTGGAGGAGTTAGCAAGTATGGGAAGGAGTGAAAAACGCAAAATCGAAAATCTTTTGATTCAATTGCTGGTACATTTGCTGAAACTAACCTACTGGACAGGAGAAAAAGCTAGAAATGAGGGTCACTGGAAAGGGGAAATTAGAAACTTTCGCCGACAAATAATCAAAGAAGTTAAAGATAGCCCTAGTCTCAAACCCTATCTTTTGGAAATCTTTGAGGAATGCTATCAATTTGCTAGAAAAGATGCTAGTGATCGCTCTCAATTACCCCTCGATACTTTCCCCGCTATTCCCCTTGGTTCCCTTGAACAAATTCTCGATGAAGATTGGTTTCCCACTAATAACCATGAGTAATATATAGAGGTCAATTATGGACAATAAAACCCTGTACGAACAAGACTTTTATCTCTGGATTAGAACTACTATTAATCAACTGCAAGCGAGACAGTTTGAGCGGGTAGATTTAGAGAATTTACTGGAGGAATTAGCAAGTATGGGAAGGAGTGAAAAGCGCAAAATCGAAAATCTTTTGATTCAATTACTGGTACATTTGCTGAAACTAACTTACTGGACAGGAGAAAAATCTAGAAATGAGGGTCACTGGAAAGGGGAAATTATCAACTTTCGCCGACAAATAATCGAAGAAATTAAAGATAGCCCTAGTTTAAAACCCTATATTCTGGAAATCTTTGAGGAATGCTATCAATTTGCTAGAAAAGAGGCTCAAGTTAGAACTCAATTACCTCTTGATACTTTCCCCCCTATTCCCATTGGTTCCCTTGAACAAATTCTCGATGAAGATTGGTTTCCCACTAATAACCACGAGTAATATATAGAGGTAAATTATGGATAATAAAACCCTGTACGAAGAAGACTTTTATCTCTGGATTAGAACTACTATTAATCAACTGCAAGCCAGACAGTTTGAGCGGGTAGATTTAGAGAATTTACTAGAGGAATTAGCAAGTATGGGAAGGAGTGAAAAGCGCACAATTAAAAGTCTGTTAACCCGATTATTAGAACATTTACTTAAGCTCAAATATTGGGCGGCAGAAAGAGAGAGAAACGAAGGTCACTGGAAGGGAGAGATTAGAACTTTTCGTCTCGATATATTAGATGAACTTAAAGATAGTCCTAGTCTGAAACCTTATCTTTTGGAAATTTTTGATGAATGTTATCTTTCAGCCCGAAAAAATGCCAGTGACCGCTCTCAATTACCCCTCGATACTTTCCCCGTTATTCCCATTGGTTCCCTTGAACAAATTCTCGATGAAGATTGGTTTCCTGCGGGCGATAATCTGGAAATATAGCCATCAGTTAGACTGCTCCATACTGCTCTAACAAAAAACAACTATCCCCCGATAGCGATCGCTAAAGGTCGAATAATTATAAATTTTTTTCAAGGGGTGCGGTCAGATCGAAGAATCATTGCTAGAATGAGCCTAATTGTCAGAAATTTAGTTAAACAAGGTTTTTGGCAATATGCTAATCTGGCTAACACGCTTTTGGGTGTGATATAGGGAAAAGTTCTGGCAATCGCGCCTAAATAGAGTGTTATACAGAAAGTTTCCGCATAATATGTAGTTAGGCAGACGCAATCCAATGTGTATCTTTTCTCACGACGTTCAACAGGTGTCCAACACGAAGATCTACGCTCGCCTGAATGGCGACCGTCAGCACTTAGTGTATGAGATGCGCCTAACGTCGGAATCCGACGTGGCGATGATCCTCCCGTTGCCAACTCAATTGCCGAGTACGGACCAAGTAAGTTTCGTAAACCTTTCTGGTTACGACGGCTTTTTTCGCGACATGGATCGATGCTTCCCGCAGCCGATGGAAATGCGTAGCAAAGGCGTCGCTGTCGCGAGAGCGAGTCCTAGAAATCTCATGGTTCATCGAGTTGGCGCGTTTGACGCTTCGTTCGTACCCGCACTCGCGGATTTTCACAGACTTGATCTTCGATTTCGCCTTCCAGAGGATGTTTGGAAACAGCTGCCGCTTTACAGTGACTTTGGTTTTGCCGTCTTTCAGCTTCGATCTGGAGACATGCGGATCCATCCCATGGCATTGTCGTTTAGGACGCGGAATTCAACGGCCCTTTTCTTCCCGACTGCCCACGTCCATGATGGAAGCGTTCATCCCGTGGCGCAATTCGATCACTCCCTTTACGCACAGGCGGAGCGTCCCAATAACGTCGGAATCCGACGTGGCGATGATCCTCCCGTTGCCAACTCAATTGCCGAGTACGGACCAAGTAAGTTTCGTAAACCTTTCTGGTTACGACGGCTTTTTTCACGACATGGATCGATTTCTGAATGGGTGCACGGGTCAGTCCTGCCTTGCGACGTTATGAACTTCGGCAACTCTATCATGTCAGATAAGACGAAGGGTCTCGTTGATCCACTGACGCCTGTTGCCCGCTGCAAGTTGGCTGGCCCATTGCCAAACCAGGATACCTGGCTACCTGTGTAACCGCTGGCTAACCGATCGTTGCAGCTGCCGATGCCGCGAGCGTCACTTTGCTCCTAGACATGGCAGTGCGATGCCGAAGGCACTGCGTAGCAGTACGCAATCGCCGTAGGGTGCGTTCCCTAATGTGGCTCCTACTGCTCCAGCGATCGATTTTGGGGAACGCACCATGCCCATTGATTGAAGCTGTGGTCTAAATTTGATCGCCGATCTTGTAGTACGGGGCCTGGTGATGCTCACACAAATGATACTGAATTGCCAGATATTGGAGTTCACTACTGGCTAGATGCAGGAACGAGGCTGAAATACATTTTGAAAGTCTGGGTTGAGGATTAAAGAGCTTGCGAATTAGTAGTCAGGGTGGGCGTTTGCTCACCTTGCTTTTTCATGCGGTAATATGGAATGAGATGGTGAAAGACTGAGACTATAGCTATGACGCTCGCATCTAATGGAAAAACCGCTATCATTCGTACAGAGCGGGGACTGACGATCGCAGGAACCCGCATCACCCTCTACGATGTGATGGATTATGTGACTGCTCAATATCCACCTAAGTTCATTCAGGGATTATTTGATCTGACGGAAGAGCAAATTAACACTGCCCTGGCTTATATTGAGGCTCATCGTGCGGATGTGGAAGCTGAGTACCAGCAAGTTCTCAAAGAAGCTGAAGAACTCCGACAATATTATGAAGAGCAAAATCGTGAGCGAGTTGCCCGTATTGCTGCGCAACCACCTAAGCCAGGCTCCGAGGCTGCTTGGGAAAAGCTTCGAGTGGCTAAGGCAAAGCGTGAGTCGAAAGTATGATTTTTTTGATTGATCACAATCTCAAAGGTCATGCCTTGGTTTTCTTTGGTGCGATCGCAACTCAGGGCTGGCTTGATATCGTCCCGATGCAGTTCGTCACCTTTGCAGAGATGGATTTGTCGATCAACAGTGATGACAGGACGGTTTGGCGACTTGCTCAAGAGAATCAGATGATTTTGCTTACCGCTAATCACAGTATGGAAGGGAAAGATTCCCTAGAGCAGGTCCTGCGTGAAGAAAATACCTCAGAGTCATTGCCTGTGATCACCGTTAGCAATGCTGATCGGCTTTTGAATGATTCGGAATATCGAGGTCGGTGTGTTGAAAGTCTTGTTGAAATTGTGCTTGATATTGATACCTATCGAGGCGCAAGGCGAATATTCATTCCGTGACGCGGCGAATGCTAGGGCCGTTGAAGTCTATCTGTAGGGACACGGCATAACGGGGTCTTTATACTGAATCGGTTTTTAATAGCATGATTAACTGCCAATCCAACTTGAAAAACCCGCTCTCTTCTCCCCCACTGCTGTAACAAAAAACAACTATCTCCCGATAGCGATCGCTAAAGGTCGAATAATTGTAAATTTTTGTCAATGGGTGCGGTCAGATCGAAGAATCATCGCTAGGATGAGCCTAATTGTCAGGAATTTAGTTAAACAAGGTTTTTGGCAATAGGCTAATCTGGCTAACACGCTTTTGGGGTTGATATAGGGAAAAGTTCTAGCGATCACGCCTATCTCTTGGTATGATATATTTATAGTTCCATATCTCTGGACAAAAATTTTTAAATTTATAAAAGTTGATCTAAATTCCGTGATTACTATCTATCAATTAAAGCCAGCTTTTCAAAAGATATTGAGTCCGCTAGTCAAGCAACTAGCGAAACAAGGAATCACGGCGAATCAAATTACCACATCTGCTGCTGTCTTATCAGTATTGATGGGAATAGCAATTGTCCTTTGGCATTGTCAGCGCTGGCTACTGTTGCTGATGCCTTTGGTACTTTTTATGCGAATTGCACTGAATGCGATTGATGGGATGTTAGCCAGAGACTACAACCAGAAAACATCGTTAGGTACTATCTTAAATGAACTAGGAGATGTAATTTCTGATACTGCCCTCTACCTTCCCTTTGCCTTAATACCAGGAGTTTCTAGTATTTTGGTTGTCCCAATTGTCTTACTGTCAATCATCAGTGAAATGACTGGAGTTCTCGGGGTTACAGTGAGTGGAAAAAGACAATATCAAGGGCCAATGGGCAAAAGTGATCGTGCTTTTTTATTTGGTATAATTGCTTTATTATTAGGATTAGGATTGACAGCAGGAAAGTGGTTAGATTATATTTGGATTACCACAATCTTACTGCTATTTTCGACAATTATCAATCGGGCTTACAGCAGCTTAAAGGAATTAGAGTATCATGGTTTGGACGAAGCCAGCAATTAATGTTATCTGGGGGTTAGCAGGGGTATTTATCCTATTAATACTAGCGACTCTCATAATTCAGCTTCTCTCCCTAACTTTGCCAGAGAGAAATTATACAGAACTGAAGCAACGAGTCAAATCTTGGTGGGCAATTACCCTTCTTTTCTCAACTTCTCTCATCCTCAGTCCTGGAATAGCTGTGATCTTTTTTGGTTTTGTCAGTTTTCTGGCCCTGAAAGAATATTTATCTCTAATTCCGACACGGCGGGCAGACCGTCGCGTCTTGTTTTGGGCTTATTTAGCAATCATCTTACAATATTACTGGATTTACAGTCGGTGGTACGGAATGTTTTTAGTATTTATCCCAGTTTATATGTTCCTTATCTTGCCGATGCGGATGGTAATTTTAGGAGAAATACACGGTTTTCTCAAGGCAATAGGAACTCTACATTGGGGATTGATGCTGACAGTATTTAGCATCAGTCACGTCGCCTATTTATTAAGGCTACCACCCGCAGGTAATCCCATAGCTGGCGGTGCTGGATTGTTACTGTATCTTTTATTTTTGACGGCTCTGAATGATATTTCCCAGTACTTGTGGGGAAAAAGTTTGGGAAGACATAAAGTTTTACCGACAGTTAGCCCCAACAAAACCTGGGAAGGCTTGCTAGGAGGGATAATAACGACAATAGTATTGGCAGTAATTTTGGCTCCTTGGTTAACTCCGTTTAATTTAACTCACGCATTCTGGCTGGGGTTACTATTGGGAATTGCCGGTTTTATTGGTGATGTTACTGTATCGGCTCTGAAGCGAGACTTAGGAGTTAAAGACAGCGGTAATCTCTTACCAGGACACGGTGGTATTCTTGATCGTATTGACAGTTTAACTTATACTGCTCCCCTATTTTTCCATTTTACTGTTTACTTTTATTTCCGGGGGATGTTAGCTTGAATAAGTTACTGCGATTGTTGTTTTTTGGTTGCGTGGTTAGACTGATTGTCTTGGTCATTATCGGACTAAGAATCAGTCACAAAGAGAGGCTACCAAAATCGGGACCAGCGATAATTGTTGCCAACCACAACAGCCATCTCGATACCCTGGTATTGATGACACTCTTTCCCTTAAGGTTATTAGACAAATTGCGTCCAGTAGCGGCGGCGGACTATTGGTTAAAGAATCCCTGGCTGACTTGGTTTTCTCTAAATATTATTGGTATCATTCCCTTAAGACGCGAAATGGGGAATGTTCGCGAGCATCCTCTAGACAGTTGTTCTCAGGCATTAGTGCGGAGAGAAATTCTGCTAATCTATCCTGAAGGCTCTCGCGGCAATCCTGAATCTTTAACTAGCTTTAAGAGTGGCATTGCCCATCTAGCGAAACGGCATCCAGAAATCCCCATCTATCCAATTTTCTTGCATGGTTTAGGCAAGACACTTCCCAAAGGTGAAGCTTTATTAGTCCCTTTCTTTTGTGATGTTTGGCTTGGTAATCCTCTCCATTGGACTGGCAATAAACAAAGCTTTATGGATTTGTTAAATCAGTCAATACAAGAGTTGGCATCATCAGGAAATTTTTCTGCTTGGCAATAAAAAAGTTCTTGATTTTTCTTGATTAAACGAAGGAATTAACCATGAATTCTCAAACCTTACCTAGCTATGATTCACTAAGTCGTCCGCTGCCAATTTGGCATCCTAAAGCCATCTACTACAGCCTTGTAAGATTGCTGTTTCAAACCATCGGGCAACTTTCAGACGGAATTCGTCTGGGCTTGAAATACGGCTTTGATTCAGGAGTCATGTTAGAGTATGTTTATCGCAATCGTCCCAGCGGCATTACCTGGTTTGGCAAGATAATTGACCGTGTTTATCTCGACTCCCAGGGATGGCAGGGAATACGTCAACGTGGGGAAATTCTGAAAAGCGTATTGCGTCAAGTTATCCAAGATAATTTTGAGCAAGGGGTAACAACTAACCTCCTCGATGTTGCTTGTGGTGGTGGCCGCTATGACTTGGAAGTTTTGCTAGATTTTTCGGGTGGTGCAGTGAATGCTTTATTGCGAGATTACAAGGCAGAAAATGTGCAAAAAGCGCAAGAATTAGCTCTCCACCTTGGCGTATCAGCAACTATCGAACAAGCTGACGCTTTTAACGATGACGACTTAAACCGGGTCTTACCACCGCCTAATTTAATTGTCGTCTCGGGACTCCACGAAATATTACCAGATAATGAGTTAATTCGTCAGCATTTCCAGCAATTATATCGTCTTCTTGAACCAGGCGGGACGCTCATTTTTACCATTCAACCCTACCACCCCCAATTAGAGTTTATTGCCAGGGTATTAAATTCTCATACAGGTAAACCTTGGGTGATGCGCCTGAGACCGCTAGAATTAACCGAAGCATGGGCAACTGATGCGGGTTTTCAAGATTTCCAGGTACAGATGGATAACTTTAATATTTTCGGGGTCGTCAAAGCGAGAAAGTGAAGTCAGCGAAAACTCATTTTGTAACTATTCAGGTCTAGGGGTTGACAAAGAGAGAAAAATCAGCAGTGGGGATAATGGGACTTAAACAAATTTCAAGCCCAAATAAAGCCTAAACTGGCTTTGTAAGCGGCAAACACATCCCGATTCTCGGTCAGCCACTCAAAGAAACGGAAAG
Organism: Microcystis sp. M179S2; assembly: GCF_020245805.1. NCBI lineage: Bacteria > Bacillati > Cyanobacteriota > Cyanophyceae > Chroococcales > Microcystaceae > Microcystis > Microcystis sp. M179S2. The sequence continues at coordinate 19,134 of NZ_JADBUE010000378.1, forward strand.
ACATCGCTGTCCGAAAAGCTTCTAAAGCTTCCACAAA
>NZ_JADBUE010000379.1:0-12309 GCF_020245805.1 Microcystis sp. M179S2
GAACGGTTAAATAAGCTAGAGGTAGGACAGGCAAAGTTAACCGAAAAGGTTGAGGGCATCGATAATCGCCTAAAATCAGTGGAAGGAACCCAAAAAAATCAGGTTTGGACATTAATTATTCTTTTGGCAAGTGCGATCGCTACAGCCGGTTGGAAAGTATTTTTTTCAGGTAATCCCTAGAATTAACCTGTGGCTATTAGTCACAGTTTCAAGTTTTGTCATCCCAGAAAAACGATCTTCTCGAACAACCTCGAACTGGTTTAGTCTTAAAATAGTCCCCGATAGCGGACCGAGAAAATATGATCTAATGGGAGTTGATCACCATGTCTAACGAAACCGTTACCTATTCCCTAGAAGCTGTTTTGACGAGGATTGAGGGGAAAATTGACAGTTTCCAAAAAGATGTTGACCAAAAATTTGACACCCTCCAAAAAGATGTTAATCAAAAATTTGACACTTTCCAAAAAGATGTTAACCAGAAATTTGATAAAATCGATGAAAGGTTAAATAAGCTAGAGGTAGGACAGGCAAAGTTAACCGAAAAGGTTGAGGGCATCGATAATCGCCTAAAATCAGTGGAAGGAACCCAAAAAAATCAGGTTTGGACATTAATTATTCTTTTGGCAAGTGCGATCGCCGTTGCTTTCCTGACAACCTTCTCAAAGATTTGATCTAATCTCAGACAGAATTGACACACCCCACGCCGTAAACGGACGTGGATTTTTCTAGCATCACTGCTGTGAATTTATGGCTCAACGAGTCCACTTTAATTAGATTCCTGGCGAAATCCCACCCTGAGGTGGTTCTCTCCTCAGACTTTCGCGACCTTACAGAAGCCTGTTTTCGGGGGCCCGACGATACAGTTCCAAACCTCTAAAATAATTGGTTTCTTTGGTACTTGGTGCTGAGAGCTTTTACCTATAGGAGCATTCCCCTAGAGAACCCCATAACTCTAGTTTTCAAGGTGCGTTCATCGGTTGATGACTGGGTTTTTTCAGCGGTGGCTTACCCGGCCCCCTATTTTTAATATTATATATCCTATAAAGTCGCCCTCAAAGGGCGAGGCTTTCAACCCAATTTTTCGGTAAGCCGGAGGCAATTACCAACTCTTTATATGCGAGAATAGCCTGTGTGAAAAACCTAGGTAAGTGTTATGGTTGCACCTATGCAAAATAGGCAGTTTAACGGGTTGTCTAGCCAAGAAGCTGGCGATCGCTTGAAACAGCATGGCTACAACGAACTGCCCTCAACCCAGCATCGTACTTTTTTAAGGATCGCCCTAGACATTATCCAAGAGCCGATTTTCTTGCTCCTGATTGCCTGTGGTGTCATCTACCTCTTTTTGGGTGATGCTCAAGAAGCTCTGATTTTGTTGGGGTTTGTCTTTTTTATTATTGGCATCAATCTTTACCAGGAGCAAAAAACGGAACGTTCTCTAGAAGCACTGCGGGACTTATCCAGTCCTCGGGCCTTGGTGATTCGAGATGGGGAGCGGCAGCGGATTGCGGGGCGAGAAGTGGTACAGGGCGATTTGATCGTGGTGGAGGAGGGCGATCGCGTTCCTGCGGATGCGATTTTGCTGTGGTCGACTCACTTGACGATTGATGAATCGCTGTTAACCGGAGAGTCTGTTCCGGTCAGGAAACGCACCATCCAGCTGGAAGAAGACCCGAAGCACCTTTCAGCAACCTTGAGACCGGGTGGAGACGACTTACCCACTGTCTATTCTGGTACTCTTGCGGTACAAGGGCAGGGCATTGCCCAGGTGCAAGCAACGGGCATACATACTGAAATGGGAAAAATTGGCAAAGCTCTGCAAACGGTTGAACCGGAAGACACTGTCTTACAGAAAGAAACCCGTCGCATTGTCGGTAAATTGACGATGATTGCGCTTGCCATTTGCGCGGCGGTGGTCGTGATTTATGGACTAACCCGGGACGATTGGTTGCATGGCTTTTTGGCAGGATTAGCCCTGGCGATGGCAATTTTGCCCAATGAAATTCCGGTGGTGCTGGCCATCTTTCTAGCTCTGGGAGCGTGGCGATTCTCGCAAAAACAGGTACTAACTCGTCGCATTCCAGTGGTTGAAACCCTGGGTTCTGTCACCGTTCTTTGTGTCGATAAGACTGGAACCCTGACATTGAACCAAATGGCCGTCAAACAATTGTTGGTTTACAGCGGCTCCAATGCTTATCTGTACGATGTGACGCTCCACGAGCGCGAACCCTTGCCCGAAGTCCTTCATCCCCTGATCGAGTTTGGCATTCTAGCGAGTCGCAAAGATCCCTTTGACCCGATGGAGAAAGCGTTGCAGCAAATTGGTTGGGATTACCTGGCCAAGACTGAACACCTGCATAGCGATTGGCAACTACTGCGCGAATATCCCCTGTCCACCGATCTCTTGGCCATGTCCTGTGTCTGGGAATCCCTGACGGGGGAGCTTACCGTTGCGGCAAAAGGGGCCCCAGAAGCGATCGCCGATCTCTGCCATTTCAGCCCGATTCAACAACAGGAGCTTGCCGAACAGATCCAGTCCATGGCCAGAGAAGGTTTGCGAGTTCTGGGAGTCGCCCAAGGACGCAAAATGGGAACATTACCCAAAACCCACTCTCTTGAGTCATCCGGGCCTCCAGCCTACTTAGAATCTGACGATCGCTTACCTGTGCAACAACACGACTTTGAGTTTGAATTTGTGGGACTGATCGGACTGGAAGACCCGGTGCGCCCTACTGTTGCACCTGCGATCTCCGAATGCTATGGTGCGGGAATTCGCGTTGTGATGATTACGGGTGATTATCCGGTAACAGCCCAGAACATTGCCCGTCAGATTGGACTCAGGCCTTTAGACAAGGTGATCACTGGCAGGGAACTGGAGCAAATGGGTGAGTCGGAACTGCGCGATCGCATTCAAAGCACCAACATCTTTGCCCGTGTCGTCCCCGAACAAAAACTATTGATTGTCAATGCACTGAAACGCTCCGGGGAAATTGTGGCCATGACCGGTGATGGTGTCAACGATGCCCCGGCCCTCAAGTCTGCCCATATCGGCATTGCCATGGGTGAACGGGGTACCGATGTAGCGCGAGAGTCTGCCGATCTGGTCCTGTTGAAAGATGATTTTTCGTCCATCGTCGAATCGGTCAAACTGGGAAGACGTATCTTTGACAACCTGAAAAAGGGGATGGCCTATACCTTGGCCGTTCACGTTCCGATCGCCGGTATGTCCTTGATTCCAGTCATGTTTGGCTGGCCCTTAGTGCTGCTCCCCATCCACATTGCCTTTCTGCACTTAATTATCGATCCAGCCTGCACGGTTGTGTTTGAAGCTGAACCGGCAGAGAGCGATATTATGCGTCGCCCCCCCCGTAATCCCAAAGAACCCTTGTTCAGTCGTCGGACGTTGCGATTGGCTTTGCTTCAGGGGATCAGCGTTTTAGTGGTACTGCTTATTGTATTCGCGATCGCCTATAGCAACGGCAATAGTGAATTTGATGCTCGTGCCTTAGCATTTACGACATTGATTATCTCCAACCTCGCTATGATCTTAACCAATCGTTCCTGGTCCCGAACGATTCCAGAAATGCTCCAAGCTCCTAATCAGGCTTTGTGGTGGGTGATCGGCGGTGGACTCCTGTTTTTGGGATTAGTTCTCTATGTTCCCCTGCTACGACACCTGTTCAGCTTTTCATTTCTACATACTGATGATTTGCTGGTCAGCTTAGTTTCTGGAGTTGTCAGTATTTTCTGGTTTGAAGGACTAAAACTGTGGAACCGTCGGCACTTGAACATCCAAAAATAAAAAGCATCATAGATTCCACGATCGGTTACAAATTGTTGCAGCAGTGCGCTATGTAGTTGCTTGAATGAATTGTGCCTACCTACTTAATAATCAGCATGGTGGGTTAAATCATCAAGTTTAACCCTCTGCTAACCAGCGCACGGCATCCTTAGCGTGGTAGGTTAAGATAATATCGGCACCCGCCCGTTTAAAGCTGGTTAAAGTCTCTAAAGTCACCCGTTTTTCGTCAATCCAGCCATTTAACGCCGCCGCTTTAATCATCGAATATTCCCCCGACACATTGTAGGCAGCCACGGGTAAATTAGTCATTTCCTTGATTCTCCAGATAATATCCATGTAAGACAGGGCAGGTTTCACCATTAACATATCTGCTCCCTCTAATACGTCTAATTCCACCTCTTTTAAGGCTTCCCTGGCATTACCTGGATCCATTTGGTAGGTTCTGCGATCGCCGAATTGGGGGGTAGAATCAGCCGCATCCCGAAACGGCCCATAATAGGCAGAGGCATATTTAGCCGTATAGGAAAGAATCGGTGTATCACTATAACCCGCCTCATCCAATCCTTGACGAATTGCCTGCACAAAACCATCCATCATTCCCGACGGTGCAATGATATCCACTCCCGCTTTTACCTGGGAAACGGCGGTTTTTTGCAATAATCCCAGAGTGGGATCGTTTAACACCCTGCCGGTTAAATCTCCCGTTTGCAGATAACCACAATGACCGTGGTTAGTATATTCACACAAACAAGTATCAGCGACAATGAGTAGATCGGGAACTGCCTCTTTAATTGCTGTGGCCGCTTTTTGGACAATACCATGATCGTGCCATGCTCCCGTCGCCTCTGTGTCTTTACTTTCCGGCAGCCCGAATAAAATAATCGCTGGGATTCCTAAATCCCGCACTTCCTTGGCTTCGTCAACAATTTTATCGATTGATAATTGGTACACCCCCGGCATCGATTTGACTTCTCGGGCAATACCTTCCCCCGCCGTGGCGAAAAGGGGATAGATAAAGTCATTGGCTGTCAAGACGGTTTCACTCACCAGACGGCGCATTTGAGGGGTTTGACGCAGACGACGGGGGCGATGAATAGGAAACATAGTTTTTTGTGATTAAATCGGGAATCTTGTCTCGATTCTTTAGTTTAAATCTTTGCTGAGGATGAACACAAATCGATTCAGCCGGCAGCTGGCTGCCGGCAGCTATCCGCAATATTTAGTTATTTTGAGCTTAATCAAACTATTTAGGTCAAAAATGACATGATGAGGCTCTATCGTCGTTTTGAGGGCGAAAAACCAGCAATTTGACTAAAATTTAATCTTTATAGCGATCAATTTTGCTGTCGCCACCACCGCATCTCTTTACAAAACTTTACCTCATCAGTTTTCAGTTCACTGATGGCTCTCTTGGATAGAGGTGCAAGCGTTCACTGATTACTGTTTACTGTTCACTGTTCACTGACTCCCAAAATCCATCTCCATTTGCGAGAAGGATCGTTTATTCTAGGAAGTAAGAGCGATCGATTCAGGATTTTTGCTATGGCCAACTTAGGTGATTTAGTCAAAAAAGCAGTTTATTTGGGCGTAGGCATTGCTACTTATGCCGCCGAAAAAGCTGAAGTAAATTTACAAGAATTAAGAAATCAAGCCCAAAAATTAGCCGATGAAATGATTTCTCGCGGCGAAATGACGACAGAAGAAGCGCGCAAATACGTCGATGAGTTGGTGAAACAGGCACAACAGCAAACGGTGGCAGCTAACGAATCCAATATTCCCCATGAACCCCGACGGATAGAAATTATTGAAGATGAGGAAGACACCAAGGCAGCCGATCCCAAAGTAGATGAATTGCGGCAAAAGGTGGAACGTCTTCAGGAGGAATTACGGAAACTGCAACAGGATTAAAACCTAGATTTTAGCGACAAATAATTAATTATTACCAAACAAGGGACGCAAGTATAAACATGGACGATTGGCAGAAAGATTTTTGGGAAGTTATCGAAACTGTGGCGGTGGGAATTGAAAATTTTTTCCAAGAAGTAGCCCAAACTATCGAAGAAATCAATGAGGAAATTATCATCGATCTGGAACAGTTTATTCAAGAGGTTTTACCCCAAGAATTGGAAGAATTTTTTAACCTCGATGAGTCCCTATTTTCGGAATTAGATGAACCCTCGGATTTTACCCTCACTCCTAAGGTTAACCCCGATCCTAACACCCATCCTGCTTGTATCGGTTGCCGTAATTATCACGGTTATATCTACGGAGGGAATCTTCTCGTCTGCGGTTTCCATCCCTACGGTTGGGATAGTGATAGTTGTCCCGATTGGCAAGCAGAAGATTAATTATTTTTCTATAAAATCAGGTAGGGTTATTATCCCTACCCATAACTTTTATCTCAAAGCAATCATCCGTCATTTTTAGTTAAGAATTACCCTTGGGAGCATGGTAAGGTTCAGAATCAAAAGGCTGCATCCCCACATCGGGATACTCATCATTGTTGGGGCTAAAAATGCGAGCAAAAGCCTCCGTTAGGTACTGGACAAAATTGTGTAACGTATCCTTGATATTCATTGCTTTTCTCTCCGACTCTCGACAACAATCTCTGTTCAACTTCGGATAAGGTTGATTCACCCCTCCATCCCCATTATCTGGCCAGAATCTCATCAATTGTTGACTTTTGAGATAATTCTTGAATAATCTTCATAAGACTTTATATTTTTTCTGGTTTATTTAAACTTTTATAAAAATTCTTGTCTTTTTGTAAAGGAAAGATTATTCAATTAAATCGCTGAACAGATATTTGATTGTTGTCCAGAAAGGATAGTATTTTTGTTGATCATCTAAGCATAAATATCCATTGACAAGAACTTTTAATTGAGCATTATCTATCTCCTCATCCAAAAAAGGTTCGATGGCTTTTATTTTTTAGATTACCACAGTGCCGAGGTTCACCAGTCCTAAGATTTGCCTGACAGGAACATAGCAAATTGGCATAATCTAGGGGATCAACAGTGGGATCACTTTGAGGTTTAAAATGTTCTATATGGCATTTACCATCAATCAATCGATTTTCACAATAACAACATATTTCCCCCTGTTCTGTCATCAACGCTTTAATTAGTATTTCTTTTGGTTTTCCCGCTAAATTTCTAAAGTCGGGCTGCCAATCTGAGTTAGCTTGCTCTTTCCAATTCTTAAACTCCGGTGGTTCTTGTCTTTTTCTAATATACTTCATTTCCCGATAATTTCCTTGCGTCGAATAATAACTTCAGCTTTAATTAATTCTGGATCATCTTGAATTTTAGCTCTGAGATCATTGATTTTCTTTTTAGCTGCCTCTAATTGATTTTGAGAAATTTGTTCATAGATATCTTTCAAAGCTTCAGCGATTTCCTTGGGACGAGTTGTCTCTAATCCCATCAAATCTTCTAAAATTCGATCAACATTTTTGCCGTAGGACTCTTGCACGGGATGAAATTTTATTCCCATTTCTGTTTGTTCCATGAAGTGTAAACTTTCTGGTTGAACATGAGTGATAATATTAGGAGAATGGGTGGAAATAAAAAATTGACAGTTAGAAAAAACTTCTAGTAATTTAGGTACTACAAATCTTTGCCATTGAGGATGTAAATGTAAATCAATTTCGTCAATGATAATAACACCATTACCCGTTAAGGGATCAGGATTTTGAGGATTAGCAATCGCCATTCTTCGAGCTAAATCTCCCAGCATAGCAATCAGACATTTTTCTCCATCAGAAAGTTGATTAACAGTAACTATTTCATTCTTTTTTGTTACTTCCATTCTCAAGGGATTACGACGGACGCTAAGATTAGTAAAATCGGGTAGAAAACGTTCGATCGTTTCCCGAACCGCTTCCAATTGGGGATCGGGAAAACAAAAACCTTCTGGTTTAATTAGATAATCCTGATATTTTCTATTTTCATTTTCTAAATCTTCGCGCTCGCGAAACCATTCAAAAAAAGTGCGAAAATCTGCTCCACTGGTTAAAGCATTTTCGTAGGCACTTAGAGAATCAAATTGATGTTTTGTTTTAATTTTTAAGGGTATATCCAGCACTGCTCGATTAACAGAATAATAAACAAATAAAGGTAAGTTAATTTGTCCTTGATGATCAGTAATTTGTCGTTGTATTTGTTGAGTGTATTCATTTAATTGGCTAAAATTACTCCGTTCTCCAGCGTGGATATATCCAGTCCTAGTTTTTACTATTTTCCAAGTAATCTCTTGACTATCTTCCGTCACCCCAGTGATTTCAATTATAGCCGTCCCCTGACCATTATTAATCTCGGTTTTGCTAATCTGTTGTCCACTGGCATTAGTATTTTTTAGGCGATTAACTAACCATGAAAGCATAATAGCCAAACTGTCTAAAATGGTGGATTTTCCAGCACCATTAACTCCTATAAATACGTTTAATTGCCGATGAAAGTCGATGTTTAAACTGACTGCACCTCGATAATTAATAAGCTTTATAGACTTAATTCTCATGGTTTTTTGTATCGGCAAGAGCTGCTTATATTTGAGATAATTGTTAGAGAATGACTCTCGAATAATTGCCAGTAAAACTTAGATAGGGTTAAGAGACAGTAGGACAAGGAATAGAAAAAAATATCGACCAAAGAAATAATATCTAGTTTTGGCACAGAACCGGATAGTCATAATGATTATTTATCATTTACCCTCGACCAACTCAAAAAAACCCCGGCTGACTTTCCCGATCGCTGCCCTCTGTGAGACAATCGATCGAGTGTTATCCTAAACTCCGCCAATTTTCATGTCCGACGACGCTACTATTCGCACTGCTGTACAACGTCTCTACAATACCTATCCTTTCCCCCCCGAACCGCTCCTAGACGAACCTCCTCCGGGTTACAATTGGCGCTGGAATTGGATTGCTGCCTATAACTTTTGTTGTCATCGTAAACCCGAACGAGAGGATATCCGCATTCTCGATGCAGGTTGTGGTACTGGTGCGGGAACTGAATATCTGCTTGCGCTCAACCCTTTTGCTAATATAGTCGCTATAGATATCAGTGAAAAAGCCCTAGAAATCGCCAAAGAACGCTGTAATCGTTCGGGAGTCGCACCAAAACACCGAGGTTCTCTGGCTTTTCACCATTTACCCCTTGAATCGGCCACTAATCTCCCCGGAGAATTTGATTTAATTAACTGCGTCGGGGTGCTGCACCATCTCCCGGACCCGATTAAAGGGATTCAATCCCTCGCGCAAAAACTGGCCCCCGGTGGTCTGCTGCACATTTTCGTCTATGCACAATTGGGACGCTGGGAAATCCAGTTAATGCAATCTGCGATCGCACTTTTGCAGGGAGACCGACGCGGGGATTATAAAGATGGGGTCGCTGTCGGCCGAGAGATTTTTGCCTCTCTACCAGAAAATAATCGCATTTTGAAACGGGAAAAAGAGCGTTGGTCAATGGAAAATCATCGCGATGAGTCCTTCGCTGATATGTACGTTCACCCCCGGGAAGTGGACTACAATATCGATACCCTCTTTCAACTGATTGATGCGTCAGGATTAGCCTTTATTGGCTTTTCTAACCCTTCCTACTGGCAATTAGACCGTTTATTGGGTAAATCCCCCGAATTGATGGCTAGAGCGCAAAATTTAGGGGAAAGGGAACGTTATCGCTTGACGGAATTATTAGACCCGGAAATCACCCACTATGAATTTTTCCTCGCTAAACCACCGATTTTGACTGCCGATTGGTCCGGGGATCAAGTCCTCGAGAATGCAGTGGCCGAAGTTCATCCCTGTCTTTACGGTTGGCCTAGTGCAAGTGTTCTAGATTACGATTATCGGCCGGTTAATCTCTCGGAGACAGAATTTGCTTTTTTACAAGCTTGTGATGGTCGTTTAACCGTGGGAGAAATCGACGCTCAAGTTGCTTTAGGATTAACTGCTGTGCGTTCTTTACAACAGCGCCAACTACTGATTTTAAGTTAGGGAAAATTTGGGGATGTTAGAGATAGCGTCCCTTGGCAATGGGTAACTTGTGAACTAACTTGGCTAAATCTTACAAAAACTTCTTTTTTCTCAACAATTATCCCCCTCCTATCCCCATAGTTTCAGCCCCAGAATTAACCGGGGCTGAATTATAATAGTTTAAGAAAGTGGACAAGGCTGCTAAATTTCTGATCAGTCCGATTTTTGCCCATCGGCAAACGGGAGAATTTAATCATTATCCCAAGATTCCGAGGCGATTAAGTCACCAATTTGATCTCTGAGAAGGTAGTCACATCGTTCTAGTTCACATTCAACACAAACCCACTCCCGGGGGGGAATGAACTGACAGAGAGTGTAGATCGGTTGGTGTCTGCTCACTACCCCCTGTTCTACCATCTGACGGACTTCGTCCTTAATCATCCTGATAGAGTAAGCGGTGGGAGCGGTGGAGAAAGTTATGGCACTCATGGGAGATTTCCTGCAAGATCTACAAAAGAAGTCTTATCACTAACTATAGTCTAACCTATAGGGGGACAAAAGAGATTTTTTGCTGTATCGACGATTACAATTTTTTATATATAGCGAAACCCTCTCCCCGCGCCAGTTTAGGCTTAGGTTAAGAAAAGTTAAATTGATCGGCTAAAAGCTGTCGAGTCCCCTTATACCGAATCAGTGATCAGTCATCGGTGATCAGTTATCAGTTAAGCTGTTGACTATCTAGAGTTGGCTGAATAAATGTGAAATGTATGCAAGGTAAGGGTTTTGGGGATTTTCTTGCGAAACAGGTGCAAGATTTTGAGAGAATCGTGGTTCAAAACCTTGCATCTTCATCGGCCCGCGTCCTGTAGGGGCGAAGCATTCGGGCAATAACCTATCGGTGAAACCGGAGATTTTCTATCCGAATGCTTCGCCCGTACTTTTTGCCGCAAACCCTATCTAAATTACTGGTTAGGACTGCACCGGAGTGCCGGAGTTGGCAGCAGGGAGGATAAGTGAGATCGCTTGTACTTAATTTTTTCCTACGCAGTTTAAATTCAGTACAGCTGATCACTGAAAAAAGCTTCCCACTTAAACTAATAAATGGGGAATAAAAATAAAAGCCGCTACGAGTAAAGCGGCGATCGAGGCGATTAAAACGGCACCAGCGGCACAATCTTTCGCTATTTTGGCTAAATCATGGTAGGATTGCCCCACCGTCAGGTCCACCACTGATTCCAGAGCAGTGTTAATTAATTCTAAGACCATCACCAGAGCGCAGGTAAGGGAGACAATCGCCATTTCCAGGGCATTAACCCGCAAAAATAAGCCCCAACTAACCGCTACTAGGGTAATCAGGGTGTGAATGCGAAAATTTCTTTGACTAACAAAAGCATAACGGACTCCGGCCCAAGCGTAGCGAAAACTGACTAACAGATTCGAGGCGACTTGCCAAGCGTATTCTCTTTGACTGGGATTGTTGCCCTCACTCACCTGTCCCGATCGAGGGATAAAATTATTGTTGAGATAGGGATTAGATAGGCTGGTAGATTGGTTGGCTTGATGATAATTTGTCTTCATATTCCTCAATAATGCTTGACAAAAATAACTAACTATGTATCGGCATTTCGACGGTTTTTAACAAAGTTTCCTGTAAAGATAGCATTTCTAACAGACTTGTTTCATCGGGATGGTCCCAACCCAAAAGATGTAAACAAGCGTGGGCAGTTAACCAGGCCAATTCTCGCGCCAAAGAATGATTTTGTGTTAAAGCCTGTTGTTGTGCTGTCTCCACAGAGATGATAATATCCCCCAAATATAAAGGTTCTGTCTCTAAAATGCGCTCATCGACTGGTAAATCCACTTCGAGAGTGGCAAAAGCGAGAACATCCGTCGGTTGATCTTTGTGGCGATACTGGGAATTATAGGTCCGAATTTCTCGATCGTCTGTTAAGCGCAAACTTAGTTCATAACCGGCGGCAACGGGGAGATAATCCGATAGATAGCCTAACCATGTCTCCAACCAATAGTGCCAAGTTTCCCCATCCACAGGACTATTTCCGGGATTAAAATAATTATCCTGTAGGCATAAATCCACCCCTAGGGGCAAAGTCTCACTCACCAGATTTCACCCTAGGGACGCGTCAGATAGGAAATACCGACAAAAAAGCCTAATAGGGCTGCCGTAGTCAAAAAAAAGTGTTTTAACGAGACGCCTTTTTTCTTGACCATATTCCGCATCGCCAGCTTAACGTAACTGGGTTGCGCTTCCGTGGCGGTTTCTACTGCGGGGTCAGTGGTGCTAACAGGTTCAGTCATCAGTAATTCCCCAGACAAAGATTGATCGCTATAAGTGTAACAGATTATTAAAACAGTGCAAAAAAAATTCAATTATGGGAAAAATTGTTACCAGTCCGGGATAGTCAAAGTGGTCACTGCGTGCGCGTTGCGGGGGGTTTTGGGGTGGTAGGGTTTTAGGGTTTTAGTTCAATTTCCCCCCTTCCCCACTTCCCCACTTCCCCACACCCCACACCCTACA
>NZ_JADBUE010000038.1:0-9521 GCF_020245805.1 Microcystis sp. M179S2
CCCGCTTGGGATTTACTTCGAGAAGCCCAAAATCGCTGAAACCCAGATAGATCAAGGAAAATCATAAATCGAGGTTAACCCTTTGTCCCGTAATGGTTTGAGCCTTTTTTGCTGACCGAAAACGCCTAAGTCCCACTAGCTAAAAAATTCGATTTATCAGTAGGTAATTTTTTGCAAGGATTATCATATTCAAGCTTATAATTAGGATAAGTCGAAAGCACATTTAAAGGCGCACTAACAGCAATTTTATCGGTATTAACATCAAATCCTTCTGGAAAATTCTTCTCTTTTTCTCTAGGAAATCCATAAACCGTTACGGAATTTAACCCAGCTTGAAAATTAACAATTTTCACAGGTTTAGCATTCTCAATCTTAATCTTGATAATCGCTATATCAACTTCTGGATTAGAATATTCTTTACACCATTGCGCCTCGTATTCTTTCCCTTGATAATTCACTATTAAACAGGGTAAAAGATAAATAACGTGATGACAAGTAATGAGATAACCATCTTCTCGAATAATAAACCCAGAACCCACTGTATCCCCTTTTTCATTGAGGATTTTAACCATTGATTCTTGTAGATAATCGAGATTTAATTTAGTCATTATTCTTCACTTAAATCAAAATTAATTCTTTGATAAATATCCAGCAATGACATTTGAAAATCAACAGAATGAAACCTTAAAACATCCTTGTCTGATTCAGATGCTTTAAATAACCATTCCCCATCATTTTGTCGATAAAATTGCTCAATATAATAACGGTATTGATCGATTAAAATATATTCCTTAAAACCAGGAATTGAGCGATAAAACTTAAACTTATCAGTGCGGTCATAATCTCGAGTTGATTTCGACAAAACCTCGACAATAATTAACGCATTAGTTACAGTGTTTGTGCCTTTTCCCTCATATAATGGCTTGCCTTTAATCACCATTACATCAGGATAAGTATAAAAGCGATATATTGGCATCCATAACCTTACATCACTCATAAAAGCCCAATAATCTTCATTATTAATCTTAGCTGGAAAATTTTTATAAAAATTACCAGCAATCAGATTATGATTAGTTGTTGCTCCCGTCATAGGAATAATTTCTCCATCCAGATATTCATTTTTGTATTCTGCTGTTTCTTCTAGGCGACAGTATTCTTCAGGTGTGTAATACTGTTTTTCGATTTGAACTTGCATACTAACCTCCTTTATCTTGGTTAAATTGCCATTCAATAGCAACTTTAATATTAGCTTGTGCTGAACCTTTTGTCACCAAAGGAATCCCCGTTTCACCCCCAACTTGTAACCCAAATTCTCAAGTAACCTTACTGGGTGGATTGCCTTGGGAAACTCCCTGTTTTATCAAAGTTAATAACAATTGTGCATATTCATTAACAATATTAGTAACTCCTGCTTGAAAATTTTTTGTTCTTTCTTCTATATCCTCGAAAAATCCTAATGCTTGCAATTGCTCCCTATCACTTTCTTCGTACTGCATATAAATTTTTGCACCATCGGAGGCTTGTATTTCTGTGGTTTTTATTGACATTTTATCCTAACCTCAATTTGTGGGAATTTAGCAGGGTAAGCGCATCTAAAAATGTAGCAAATTATACAGACATCTAAGACAAGTAATATGGTGTAGGCAAGGGGCATGGCAAATTTTCAGCCTTCCTTGTCTGAATCTGGCTGCTAGGAGATAATTCCTCTTGTTCCCCTAGATACCAGAATTGCTCATGTCCAAAGGATTTGCTCCCACACAGACTCAACCAACGAACCGTCGGAAAACCCTTGAGGCTCTAGCTCTGAGTCAGCGAGGTGATTGTTTTCATCGTTGATTTTACATTTTCTGGAGGCTTTTTCTGAGATTATTTGATACTCAATTGAATTGTAGCTAAAAGCTGATGGCGACAAAATATTAGTATTTCTTATCTAATTCTCTGTTCCCGCAGAAAAGCGCTCTCTAGTTGTCAAATTTAACTTGACTGGACTGTATAACAGCCATTTTCCCACACAGACCCCTAGAGAGCTTTTATCATAAAGATGAAGTATAAGCTAATTCGGTATCGACGATCGACTCCCACCTGAATCCTTACGATAACTGTTAAGTGGGTGGGTGTAATTAAATATAAGATGAACGTAGGTTGGGTTGAAGTATGAAACCCAACGCCCGATCATGTTACGCTACCGCTAACCCATCCTACAAATAATTGTGCCTCCCTACTTATAAGTAATTATTGAGAAAATAAATCTCCATACTTAATTTTCTCGTGGCACAATAGAGACAAAGTATAAAAAACTTAACAATAAGGAGAGGTTCGATGGTTGCTACACCAGTCAAAACAAAACGTCTCACCGTGCAGGTGGCCAATCTCACCGCAGACACTACCGCTATTCGTTCCCTCGATTGGGATCGCGATCGCTTCGATATTGAATTCGGATTACAAAACGGTACGACTTATAACTCCTATCTGATTCGTGGGGAAAAAATCGCCCTTGTGGATACCTCTCACGAAAAATTCCGTCAACTATATTTTGATAGTCTCAACGGATTAATTAACCCCCAAGAAATCGATTATTTAATTATCAGTCATACCGAACCCGATCACAGTGGGTTAGTCAGAGATATATTGCAACTCGCTCCCAATATTACCGTCGTTGGGTCGAAAGTAGCAATTCAGTTTTTAGAGAATTTAGTTCATCATCCCTTTCAACGTCAACTGGTCAAAAATGGCGATCAGTTAGACCTAGGCAACGGTCACATTCTCGAATTCGTTAATGCTCCTAACTTACACTGGCCCGATACTATTTTTACCTACGATCACGGTTCGGGAATTTTATTTACCTGTGATGCCTTCGGAATGCACTACTGTTCTGATGATCTTTACGATGAGCAATTAAGTGTTATTGAACCGGATTATCGTTTCTATTATGAATGTTTAATGGCTCCTAATGCTCGTTCCGTACTAGCGGCGATGAAAAGGATGGAACCCCTAGGTAATATTAATCTCGTGGCTAATGGTCATGGACCGTTATTAAAACATAATGTTACTGAATTATTGACCCATTATCGTGATTGGAGTCAGGCACAAACTAAGGCAGAAAAAACCGTTGCAGTTTTCTATGTTTCCGATTATGGTTATAGCGATCGCCTCTGTCAATCGATCGCCAAAGGTATTACTAAAACCGGTGTGGCCGTAGAAACTCTAGACCTGAAATCCGCCGACCCCCAAGAGGTAAAAGAATTAGCTTCTTCCGCGGTGGGAATCGTCATCGGTACTCCCCCCGTTTCTGGTATTCATGCCCAAGAAATTACGGGGAATCTAGGCACAATTCTCGCCTCGGTTAACCCCAAACAATACCTCGGAATGTTTGAATCTCAAGGGGGTGATGATGAACCGATTTTACCTCTATTTAATAAGTTTCGTGAAGTTGGCTTAACCAAAGCTTTCGATCCCATTCGTAGCGCGGAAACTCCTAACGAGAGTCTCTATCAACGCTGTGAAGAAGCGGGGACAGATATGGGACAACTATTAACCCAAGAGGTAAAAGTTAAACAAAGAAAATCCCTCGATACTGACCTTGATAAAGCCATCGGACGCATTAGCAGTGGTCTATATATTATTACCACCAAGAAAGGAGACAGAAGCGGGGCAATGGTCGCTTCTTGGGTGACTCAAGCAAGTTTTGATCCTCCCGGTTTTACCGTTGCTGTGGCCAAAGATCGGGCGATCGAGTCTTTACTGCAAGTGGGGGATCAATTCATTTTAAATATTCTGGAAGAAGGCAATTATCAAACCCTGATGAAACACTTTTTAAAACGTTTCGGACCGGGGGAAGATCGTTTTGCAGGAGTCGATACTCGCACGGCTAATAATGGTTCCCCAATTTTAGCCGATGCCCTCGCTTATTTAGAATGTGAGGTAGTTAGTCGTATGGAATGTGCTGACCACTGGATTGTTTACAATAAAGTCGCCGATGGTCGCGTTTCTAAACCTGATGGTTTAACGGCTGTTCACCATCGCAAAGTCGGTAATTATTATTAGGATTCTTGCTTGATTTGACTGGTTGAGAAAATACAGATCAAGATGCTTACTCTCAGCTTTTGAGATGGTTTAACCTCTCAACCAGTTAGTCATACTAAATCCGTTGAGTATAGGCTACATATCAGGAGAGGCAATAGGCACTCTTGCAATAGGCAAAAGGAGCAATAGATAATCAGTTTTTAATAACCGGATTTAGTATCACATCTGATCACTGATTACTTACCCACTGATAACTGATAACTGATAACTGATAACTGATAACTGATAACTGTTCCTATTGACTAACACCCGCAGATTTAAGGGCTTTTTCCATCAAAATTACATGGGTACTGCTTTCCTGTCCCTGGTTGGCAGCACGACGCTGAATATAACTGCCGTCGGATTGTAATTCCCATGCTTGCCGGTTATCTGACAACATAATGCCGAGAATTTCTTCCAGTTCCTTGGCGATCGCTGGTTCATCGATGGGTGTCACTGCTTCCACGCGACGAGTCAGGTTCCGCGTCATCCAATCGGCGCTACCAATATAAACCTCCTCCTGACCACCATTGTAGAAGTAAAAAATGCGGGAATGTTCCAAAAAGCGGCCGATAATGCTAATTACTCGGATATTTTCGCTCACTTCCGGCAATCCGGGCCGTAAACAACAGATACCACGAATAATTAAGTCAATCTGCACGCCGGCACGAGAAGCGGCGTATAAGGCTTCTATAATCGGTTTATCGACAATAGAGTTCATTTTTGCGACAATGCGCCCCGTACCGCCATTTTTACAGTTTTTGGCCTCGCGATCGATCATTGCTAACATCCGTTTTCGCAAACTCACCGGAGCAATTAAAAGTTTGCGGTAGGATTGCTGACGGGAGTATCCGGTCAGAAAGTTAAATAAATCGGTGATATCTGCCCCCAAATCCTCGCGACAGCTAAGTAAACCCAAATCAGTGTATAATTTAGCCGTTTTTGGGTTATAATTACCCGTGCCAATATGGAAATAACGACGGATTTTATCCCCTTCTTTTCTGACCACGAGAACCACTTTCGTATGGGTTTTTAGACCAACTAAGCCATAAACAACGTGAACTCCGGCTTGTTCGAGCTTTTTCGCCCAAGTAATGTTATTTTCCTCATCAAAGCGAGCTTTTAGTTCCACTAACGCCGCTACCTGTTTACCATTTTCTGCGGCTGCAATCAGGGAATTGACAATCGGGGAATCTCCGGAAGTACGATACAAAGTCATTTTAATCGCTAAAACATGGGCATCATGGGCAGCCTGGGCGATAAACTGTTGTACCGAGGCACTAAAGGAATGGTAAGGGTGATGAACGAGAATATCGTTATTGCGAATTAAAGTAAAAATATCTTCGCCATCCTGTTCTAGTATCCCGTCTTCGTTACCGTCAACTATTTCTCGCAATCCCTGTAAAACCGTTGGGGTGACAGGATTCCAAGGCGGATCTTTCAGTTCGGGACAGGGTAAAGACATAAAATAAAATAAATCTTTGTGTCCCAGCAGTCCATCCACATCGTAAACATCGATCTCCTCAAGTCCCAGATCGCGCATGATCCGGTTTTTAATATTGCTAGGAGTAGAACTGTGAATTTCCAGACGTACTGCCGATTTACCGATGCGGCGCTTGCGTACTTCTTCCTCGATCGCTAATAATAAATCATCGGCCTCATCTTCTTCGACGGAGATATCGGCGTTGCGCGTCACCCGAAAAGGATAACATTCTTGAATGATCATGCCGGGGAAAAGTGCCTCTAAATTGTGCATTACCACCTGTTCCAGAGGCACTCCCGTCCAAATCGAAGCTTTTCCGTCTTGGTGGCGTAATTCTTTGGATAATGCCAGAAAACGGGGGAAAACCTGCGGCACTTTCACCCTGGCAAATAGTTCTTTATCGGTGTCGGGATCGCGAACGACTACGGCTAAATTGAGACTAAGATTAGAAATATAGGGAAAAGGATGACTAGGATCCACCGCTAGGGGAGTTAAAACGGGGAAAATATTTTGTTCAAAGTAATCATGGAGATAATTGCGCTGTTCTTGATGTAAATCCACATAGTTAATCAGATGAATTCCCTGTTCTACTAAGAGGTTTTTCAGGGTGTGTTCAAAAAGATGATCCTGCTGTTGCACAAGGGGACGCAGACGTTTACTTATCTCGGTTAGCTGTTCCGAGGCAGTCCTGCCATCGGCACTTAAAACGGCTACATTTGCCTCTACCTGTTGTTTAAGAACTGCCACCCGTACCATAAAAAATTCGTCGAGATTGGCACAAAAAATGGCGGTAAATTTTAATCTTTCCAGTAGGGGAGTCCGAGGATCAAGTGCCTCATAAAGCACGCGATGATTAAATTCTAACCAGCTTAATTCTCGGTTAAAGTAATATTGCGAATCTTTAAGATCGATTTCGGAAGTTACGCTAGGAGCTTTAGCCATAGAGTCTAATACCTAAATAATAGATTAAACAGTTAGTAAGAAGCCACTTAAGCCTAAATTTGACTATTTTGGGCGTTTTTTTAGGCTACACTGCCCCAGATTAACCAAAGTTACCCCGATTATCTTGGATGCTAATCCTACTGATTCTAGCCTGACCGGGGAAAAAATCAATTTATTAAAAGGTTAAGAAATCAATCCCGACAGATCAAGGTTAAATTAATCTTTCAGTGAAATTAGAGTGCCAGGAAGAACAATAGGCATAATTTGCTGAGAATATCGTCTTTAAAGCCTTGCTTTGATTATAACACAAAGTCGAGCCGATTTGTTAAATATATCATCTCAAACTTAAGGCAATAAGCCGAATCAGAATATTTGATAAGGATGATGATTAGATTGCCAATTAATCATTAGTGTATATAGGGATTGCGGCAAAAAGTACGGGCGAAGCATTCGGGCAATAACCTATCGGTGAAACCGTAGATTTTCTATCCGAATGCTTCGCCCCTACAGGACGCGGGCTGATGAAGTGCCTACATTTCACATTTATTCAGCAAGCCCTAATTAATTCGTCAATATTTATTGACAGCTTCTCTTTGTCAATCAACTTACCAAACTTTAATCCTTAAAACTTTAAATCCAACTTATTTGTCTTAAAGTCCAGAAAACGGGTTTCTAAATAGTTTCTTGAAGAAACCCGTTTTCTAGGTGACCAGGGTTCATCATAATTGGCGGTTGTTGGGTTCATTTGAATTGTCCGCTTACTCCTAGGGTGTGAAGCGTGATAGCGTAACGCACCGATTTAATAATAGAGTTGGTGCGTTACGGCGGATTGTTGATGCGTGTTTTTTTGACGGAATTGTTAGCCGCCTAACGCACCCTACGCCTTAGACACTTAGATAAAGAAATTACCCACTGTCATGCTCCCTAAAGCTGGCAAAGTACCAGTAAATCCAGTCATATTTATTAATAAATCATTGCTGGATTGGAAGCCAGCCGTGCTATCATTAATAACGAGGTAAGTTCCAGCTATTGCACCGGTTGTTACCTGCACTAAGGCGGCACTATTAACCCCTAATCCTTGATTACCTGTAATCGCTCCATTAGCATCAGTAAATACCTGATTGATTAAATTCTGTAAAGTGGTGACAGTGCTATTAGCAGCACGACTGAAATTGCTAGGCGCACTCGTGGCGTTTCCAGCTTGAGTTAATAAGTCAATTTTATCACTATTGATGGCAAAATCTGTGATACGATCGCTTGTTGATATGGTAGATTGACCAAATTGGAAGACGAAGGTATCTGCACCTAAACCACCGGTTAAAGTATCAGCACCGTTAGCGCCATTGATTTGATTAATACCACTATTTCCGGTGATTTTATTGTTACCAGCGTTACCCGTACCATTAACATTATTACTGCTAATTAGTCTGAGGTTTTCCACATTGTTGGGTAAGGTGCGAGTAAGACTGGTTTGCCAAGTATCAGTAATGATAACTTCTCCTATTCCTCCTTCGGGATTGATGGTAGCATTAACCGGATTGGAGAGGGTGACGGTGAAGACTTCATCAGGTTCATTGAGGTTATCATTGAGGAGGGGAATGCTAATAGTAGCGGTGGCAGTATTAGCAGCAATGGTGATAGTTCCGGTTTTGCTAGTGTAATCTACATCGGCGGTAGCATCAATGGGCCCAGTGGTATAGTTGAAGCTAATTGGTTGCGGATTGGGGTTATCAACTGTGACGGTGAGGATGGCATTATTATCTAAGCCTTCGACCACGGTAATATTATTGATGGAGAGTTGGGAAAAGTCGTCATTATTAATTGTCCCCGTCACTGGGGTGGTGGTCCCAACTGTATAACCTGTCCCAGAAGCAAGGGTTAAAATAACGGTTTCGTCACTTTCTACTATTGTGTCAGGAGTGGGGTCAACTGTGACGGTAGCAGTCGCTGAATTAGCAGCAAAGGTGACGCTGGTGGGAAGTAAAGTGTAATCGTTTCCATTGGTTGCTGTCCCTTCAACTGTATAGTTGACGGTTAAGGGATTAGTTGTATCTCCTGTGCGGGTGAAAGTGTAGATGAGATTGCTTGTCCCATCTTCGGTAACACTACTGGGAGAGATAGCAAGAGTGATACTAGGTAAATCATCATTGGTAATTGTCCCGGTAACTGCGTCAGGAGTACCTATTGTATAACCTGTCCCGGCAGCGAGGGTTAACGCTACGGTTTCGTCACTTTCTACTGTGGTGTCAGCAGTAGGGTCAACGGTGACGGTAGCAGTGGTAGCATTAGCAGCAAAGGTGACGCTGGTGGGAATAGAAGTGTAATCGTTTCCATTGGTTGCTGTCCCACTAATACTGTAGTTGACGGTTAAGGAATTAGTGGTTACTCCACTACGGGTGAAGGTATAAATCAGATTTGTTGTCCCGTCTTCGGTAACGCTTGCGGGGGAAACTGCTAGGGTGACACTGGTATCATCGTTGGTAATTGTCCCTGTAACTGCGTTGGTCGTACCTATTATATAACCTGTCCCGGCAGCGAGGGTTAAAGCGACGGTTTCGTTGTTTTCTACTGTGGTGTCAGGAGTGGGGTCAACCATTACAGTCGCAATCGCAGAATTGGCCTCGAAGATAACGCTGGTGGGAAGTAAAGTGTAATCGCTTCCGTTGGTTGCTGTCCCACCAATACTGTAGTTGACGGTTAAGGGATTAGTTGTATCTCCTGTACGCATGAAGATGTAGATGAGATTACTTGTCCCATCTTCGGTGACGCTTGCGGGGGAAACCGCAAGAGTAACACTGGGAAGGGTGACATTGGTAATTGTCCCCGTCACTGGAGTGGTGGTCCCTACTGTATAACCTGTCCCCGCAGCAAGGGTTAAAATGACAGTCTCATCACTTTCTACTATTGTGTCAGGAGTGGGGTCAACTGTGACGGTAGCAGTGGATGAACCAGCAGCGAAGGTGACTGTATTATTAGTCCCTGTACGAGTGTAGTCGGTATTAAGGGTAGCTGTCCCTCCGAGGGTGTAATTGAC
>NZ_JADBUE010000380.1:0-2503 GCF_020245805.1 Microcystis sp. M179S2
ACCCCTAATAATGCAATCCTTGCTATCAAAGTAATTTCAGTTCCAAGCTGATTCGGAGCATCTTTCAATTTGACAACGCCCACTCTTGCAATAGGCAAAAGGGGGAATAAATAATCATTCTTTAATAACCGGATTTAGTATAAATCGAAACCCTAGCCAGAAAAATCGGAAAAACAGCCCTAGGGTTGCTCGCGAGTGCTATAAAGGTAGATAGTCATCTCGATCGCCTAATCGTCCTAACTATGCCACGCACTCAACGTAACGATAATTTTATTGATAAATCTTTTACCGTCATGGCGGATATCATTTTAAAGATACTCCCCGCCAATAAAAAAGCCAAGGAAGCCTTTGTTTATTACCGCGATGGGATGTCTGCCCAAGCTGACGGCGAATACGCCGAAGCCCTCGATAATTACTATGAGGCTTTAACATTAGAAGAGGATCCTAACGATCGCAGTTATATCCTCTACAATATCGGCATTATCCACGCTAGTAATGGCGAGCATGAAAAGGCTCTGGAATACTACGAAGAAGCTATCCAACTTAATCCCAGAATGCCCTCCGCTTTGAATAATATCGCCGTTATTTACCATTTTCAAGGGGAAAAAGCTAGAGAAGACGGTCAACAGGCCGAAGCGGAAGCACTCTACGACAAAGCGGCAGAATACTGGAAACAAGCCATCCGATTAGCCCCCAATAACTATATTGAAGCCCAAAACTGGCTGAAAATCACCGGGCGATCGGAAATTGATGTTTTCTTCTAAATTGAGAATTCAGGAGTCGGTCGTCAGGAGTCAGAATTCAGGAGTCGGTCGTCAGGAGATTGCTTTTATTTATTATCCCCACTCCCTCACTTCCCCACTCCCCCATTCCCCCATTCATAATTCATCATTCATCATTTCTCCCATGATCGATCGAGCTACAGTTGAAAAAATCGCCCATTTAGCCCGTTTAGAGATTAATAGCGGCGAAGAAGAACAATTTGCGGGGCAATTAAGCGGGATACTGGATTATTTCGACCAGTTAAGCGAATTAGACACGGAAAATGTGCCACCCACCACGCGAGCGATCGAAATTCAAAATATCACTCGCGCCGATAGTAATAGACTTTATCCCGATCACGAGGTCTTAGTGCAAGAATCGCCGGCCCCAGAAGGGGATTATTTCCGGGTTCCCCGTATTCTCAACACCGACGAAGACTAAATCAGTGATCAGTGATCAGATTTGAGTTTTCAGTTCACTGATTACTGATTACTGTTTACTGTTTACTGATCACTGATTTAGATGCCATCTAGGGTTTTTGCTGCTATCTTGGACTAAGATCAGACCTAGCAATGGAGACATAATATAATGATCGCATCTCAAGATGTGGCACCATTTCAGCTTATTTCGAGCGTAGAATCGGCAGCAACAGAATTTAGGCCCTGGGGTTCTTTCACCACTCTAGAAGAAGGTCTTGGTTATAAAATCAAGCGCATTGAAGTGAATCCGGGTCATCGTCTCAGTTTACAGATGCACTACCATCGCAGTGAACACTGGATTGTCGTTTCGGGAACGGCAAAAGTCACCTGTGGAGATAACGAAGAAATTCTCGGAGCCAATCAGTCCACTTATGTGCCGCAGTGTACCGCTCACCGCCTGGAAAACCCCGGGGTGATCAAATTGGTGTTAATTGAAGTACAAAATGGGGAATATTTAGGAGAGGATGATATAGTCCGTTTTCAGGATGATTATGCTCGCCATCAGAGCTAAGACTGTGTTTAGGGAGACAGAAGGGGAAGAAACTATTTTTCGCCCAAAAAACCTTTTTAGGTTAGTCTGCCTGACTGTCTTCCCTACCCTCAAGGCTTGTCAAGTTCTAGAAAAATTTTCTTTTCGGGCTGGGTAGCGGTTTTCTCCATGGCAGGTAAAGGCGCGGGGACGGGGATTGATTTTGACCATGTTGTGAGCAAAGAACGGGTAAAATCAGCAGAAAAATAAACTTCCCCTAGACCCTGTTTAGGAAGCTTGAGGAAAGCTGGGTTAGGGGAAATGATTTATTCCTTTGCTGGATTAACTTCAGCATATAACTCTCATTTGTCAGGACTATAACGGCCGGATGTCAATTCTGTGACAAAGAAAAGCCCCTCAGGAGTCGGGCAAGAGGCAAGGGGCAATGATTCATGCGGGAGGGAGTGAGGAAACGGCTTAATCTTGTTGATAAATGCGGCAAAAAACCAAGGGAATTTGCAAAAAATAAACTATATGTAGGGTTTGCTGAATAAATGTGAAATGTAGGCAAGGTAGGGGTTTTGTGGCTTTTCTTGCTCCCACAGGTGCAAGATTTTGAGAGAATCGTGCTTCAAAACCTGGCGTCTTCATCGGCCCGCGTCCTGTAGGGGCGAAGCATTCGGGCAATAACCTATCGGTGAAACCGTAGATTTTCTATCCGAATGATTCTCCCCTACTTTTTGCCGCAAACCCTATCTATCAAGGGATTTACTATACCTGAACTTCCCCCGTA